>JAPOLP010000677.1 GCA_029977045.1 Planctomycetota bacterium | reverse complement strand
CGCTTTGTCTGACGACTGTCGCCTGGGGCTAACGTTTCCGGCGATGGAAGTCGAAGCCCAGGTCGAGGTTGACGACGGAGTGTGTCAGGGCTCCGATGCTGATTCGATCAACTCCGGTTTCAGCGATTGCCCGGACGGTGTTGAGCGTCACGCCGCCGCTGGCTTCGAGCTGCATCTGCGGGGCTCGTTCGTCGCGGATGGCGACGGCTTCGCGGAGTTGCTCGGGCGGCATATTGTCGAGGAGAACGATGTCGGGCTGGCCGTCGATGACGTCGCGAAGCTGCGCGAGCGTGTCGACTTCGACCTCGATCGAGATGCCCCGCGGCGATCGACCGCGTGCCTGGCGAAGTGCTTCGGCCAGTGACGAGTTGCCAATCTGTTGCGACCAGGCGGCGAGATGGTTGTCCTTGATGAGCACTCCATCGTAGAGACCCATCCGGTGGTTCGTGCCGCCACCGCAGCGGACAGCGTACTTTGCGAGGACTCGCCAGCCGGGCAGCGTCTTGCGGGTGTCAAGAATCTTCGCCTTTGTACCGGCAGCCGCGGAGACGAACCGGCCCGTCAGCGAGGCGATCCCGCTGAGATGGCCAAGAAAGTTGAGCACGGTGCGTTCGCCGATCAGCAGAGCATCGAGCGGACCGATGGCTCGCGCGACCACCTGGTCGGGCTCAATTGTCGAACCGTCCGCGACTTCAGTCGTCCAGACCACGGCTCGCGTCGGTCCCATGCGATTGGCGAGTTGCTGAAACACCAGCTCGCCAATCGGCAGGCCCGCGATGATTCCGGCCTCGCGCGTGCGCACGTGAATCTCGGCGAAGTCATCGTCGCTGACCATCGCAGCGCAGGTCAGGTCCGTCCCGTCAGCGAGGTCTTCATCGAGAGCCGTCGCGATCAGTGGCAGAGTGGCAGCCAGTTCGCGTCGAGCAAAATACGGTGAGGAAACGGTCACGTTGTGTCTTTCCGGAAGCGGCTGGTCGAAGTGGGAATGGCGAAGTATTTCGAGGTCCGCCGCTGTGAACAATGAGACTCGCGAAGGCAGCTTTGTAGCGGAACGGCGCAAGCCGTCCGGCGACCGCGCGTCGAGCACAACTCGGTTCTCAACGGGCGAATGGCCGGATGGCTTGCGCCGTTCCGCTACTCCGGAGGGATGGCGGTTCTCTCGATCGTCCGCCAGAATCGGGTGTGGGTCGTTTGAGACGAAGCAGGACGCCGCAGACAGGGAGCTTTCGCATGGCAGATCACGTTCTCGCACTCGATCAGGGCACGACGTCGAGTCGGTCGATTGTCTTTTCCCGCGATGGCCGGGCAGTCGCGCAGGCTCAGCTGGAGTTTCCGCAGTTCTTTCCGCAGCCTGGCAACGTCGAGCACGATCCGGAAGAGATCTGGGAATCGCAGCTCGCGACGGCGAAGCAGGCGATCGCGCGGTCCGGCCTGGATGCCTCGCAGATCGCCGGCCTGGGCATCACGAATCAGCGTGAGACGACGATTCTCTGGGATCGCGATACCGGGAAGCCGGTGGCCAACGCGATCGTCTGGCAGAGCCGCGTGTCGGCTCCGATCTGCGAGCAGCTCAAGGCGGACGGCCTTGAAGGCGAGTTCCGCTCGCGGACGGGGCTCGTTGTCGATGCGTACTTTTCCGGAACGAAGATCAAGCACCTGCTCGATTCGGTTGACGGCCTGCGGGCTCGGGCTGAGCGGGGGAAGATTCTGTTCGGGACGGTCGACTCGTTTCTTGCCTGGCGTCTCTCGGGCGGACGAGTGCATGTGACCGACGTCAGCAACGCCAGTCGTACGCTGCTGTTCAATATCCACACGCGGCAGTGGGATGACGATCTGCTGAGGATGCTCGACGTGCCGCGGGCAATGCTGCCGGAAGTGCGATCGTCCAGCGAAGTATACGGCGAGACGGACGCGTCGCTGTTTGGAACGTCGATTCCGATTGCTGGCATCGCGGGCGACCAGCAGGCCGCGACGTTCGGTCAGGGCTGCTTTGCCGCAGGGCAGGCGAAGAACACGTACGGAACCGGCTGCTTCCTGTTGCTGAATACGGGCAGCGAGCCGGTCGCCTCTCGGAATGGCCTGCTGACGACGATCGGCTGGCAGCTTGGCGACGAGGTGACCTACTGCCTCGAAGGTTCCGTCTTCGTCGCCGGAGCGGTCGTGCAGTGGCTGAGGGACGGACTGGGACTGATCGAGAACTCGTCCGACGTCGAGGCTCTGGCCCGGCAGGTTGATTCGACCGACGGCGTCTACTTCGTGCCGGCGTTTACCGGGCTCGGTGCTCCGTACTGGAACTCTGATGCTCGCGGCACGATCGTCGGCCTGTCGCGCGGCACAATGCGGGCTCACCTGGCACGAGCTGCTCTGGAATCAATCGCGTGGCAGACTCGCGATGTTCTGGAAGCCATGCAGCAGGACAGCGGACAGTCGCTTGATGTCCTGCGAGTGGATGGCGGCGGGACGGCGAACTCACTGCTGATGCAGTTTCAGGCTGACGTGCTCAATGTCCCGGTACAGCGTCCTGTCGTGCAGGAGACGACGGCGCTTGGAGCTGCGTATCTCGCCGGGCTGGCAACGGGAGTCTGGAACGATCCCTCGGACGTCACCGCGAACTGGCAACTCGACGCTGAGTTTGCTCCGTCGGTCGAACATGCTGAGTCGGTCGCCAGGTATGCCGACTGGAAGCACGCGGTCGAGCAGTGCATGGCGTAGGCCATAACGGTGGTCGGCAAACGCGAGGCTGTGGTGCAATGCGAGTTTTGAATGGCGGTGTAGTGGGCGAGGTTACGAGTCCCGGGCTGCTTTGTCAGGCTGGCTGTGGCTGGACTCGTTGCCTCGTTCGCTATGGCGAGCTCTCTTAACTCAGCTTGCTCTGACGTGATGTTGGAGAATCTTCAGAGATTGTTCCCAGGCGGTCTTGACGCTTGGATTGATTGTATTACTGTGTTAATACAAAGTCCTGAGCGGAGATGTCCGTCATGCAGATTCATGTTTCTGATGCGAGTGGCACGCCGTACTACCAGCAGGTGGTCAGCCAGATTCGGTTACTGGTGGCTTCCGGGCGACTGGAGGCGGGAGAGCAGTTGCCAGCGGTGCGGAAGCTCGCGGAGCAGTTGCTGATTAATCCCAACACGGTTGCGCGGGCGTATCGCGAGCTGGAAGCCGAGGGAGTTGTTTCGGCCCGCCGCGGGGCCGGCGTGTTTGTGTCAGATGCCGGGTCGCCGCTTTCGGCTCGGGAAAAGACCAAGCGGCTGAACGAGCGGATTGACGGGTTGCTCGCGGAAGCGACTCAGCTTGGTTTCGATCTCGACGCACTTGTTCGTCTGGTGGAACAACGAGGCCGGACGTTTTCTTCTCGGCAGGGAGACTGACGATGACTCAGCCGGTAATTGAGGTTCAGCAACTGACGCGACGTTTCGGCAAGACGACGGCGCTCGACGACGTGTCGCTGAGCGTGCCCGCAGGCGGCGTGTTCGGGCTGGTCGGCGAGAACGGCGCCGGCAAGTCGACGCTCCTGAAGCATGTCCTCGGGTTGCTGCGAGCAGAGCAGGGAAGCGTGCGGGGGTTCGGGCTCGACCCGGTCGCCGATCCAGTTGGAGTGCTCGGGCGAATCGGGTACCTGTCCGAGGACCGCGACATGCCGGACTGGATGCGCGTCGGGGCGCTGATGGCATACACGAGTGCCTTCTTTCCGAACTGGGACCAGTCGTTCGCGGAAGAGCTGCGCGAGATGTTCGATCTCGATGTGAACCAGAAGGTCGGATCGCTGTCGCGCGGGCAGAAGGCGCGAGTCGGGCTGCTGCTGGCACTCGCCCATCGTCCGCCACTCCTTGTGCTGGACGAGCCGTCTTCGGGGCTGGATCCTGTCGTTCGCCGCGACATTCTGGGAGCGATCATCCGTACTGTCGCTGACGAAGGACGGACGGTGCTGTTCTCGTCGCACCTGCTCGACGAAGTGCAGAGGGTTTCGGATCACGTCGCGATGCTGCATCGCGGGCAGGTCGTTCTGTCGCAGCCGCTGGATGACGTGCTGCAGTCG
>JAPOLP010000865.1 GCA_029977045.1 Planctomycetota bacterium | reverse complement strand
ACCAGCGGGTCGGGCGGATCAGTCGGCCTTTGTGAGCACCACGACGCAGCGTGATGCCGTGCTCGTTCATGTGCATCGACGGAACGTTGCCGTGCTCGTCGCCTTTGATGTTCGGCGTCTCGGCCTGCCAGGTCCGGCCCTGATCTCTGCTGCGATAGATCACCAGCCGAGCCGGCGGGTGATGATCCTCGACGAAGGCCAGAACATCGCCGGTCGTTTCGTCAACGGTCAGGCCGCCGCCCTGAAAGCCAGGCTTGCCGATCGTGATCTCCGATCCCCAGGTGCTGCCGCCGTCTTCGCTGCGACGGACACGAACACTCGACGTCCCCCAGCTCGCGAGCACCGTTCCGTCAGTCGCGACGACGATGTTCGGAAATCGCTCGGTCTTGAAGACCTGCTGCATCGTCATCGCAGCGTCGCCGAGCTGCAGATTGAGATCGCCTTCCGCTGGATGACCGGCTGAGGTGACGGGGATCTCTGCTGCGTCCACTGACTGCGATGCTGATGCGAGGGTCAACGCGGCCAGCAGGCCGATCGTGAGGAGAACCATCGGTTGACCGCTGCAAAGCTTGCCGTTGAATCGTGACTTCATCGTGCCTGAGTTCCTTCCGCGAGGTTTCGATGTTCCGGTGTTGTGTCGTCTGTGATTGCTCTGACCAGGTAGTTCAGAGTGGTTCGAATACCAGCACGCAGCGCAAGCAAGTGAACTCGGATGTTCGCCTTTGACTTCACTTGCTTGCGCTGCGTGCTGGTATTCGGGAACCCCTCGGGGCTCGTAACGATTTGACGTTTCTTCGCCAGATGCTGGCGGTCTTCCGCGAGGGGGCCAACCGTACGCCGTGCCAAACCGGCTGTCGAGGCTCCCGAAGCCGGCTCGGCGGCGTGAAAAGGTCGACGGCAGAATTGCTCCGAGGTACATTGAATTCCCCACGTCGGCCATTCCCGGTCGACAGATTCCCACCGTGACTCGTCACGACAGACTGTTCCGCCCCGGCGGCAGTCTCCCACCTTTGGCCTCTCTCGGAAACGAATCGATGGCCCCACTTGAACGCACTCCCGCCAGGCACGTCGCGTTGCGAACCTTCGTTACCGCCGGTCTGCTGACGCTGCTTTCTTCGACGTCCGCCTCAGCCGCTGAAGCCGACGCGCCGATCAGTTTTGAAAACGACGTCGTGCCGATCCTCACGAAGGCTGGCTGCAACACGGGATCGTGCCACGCGAAAGCGGGCGGCGGTCAGAAGGGTTTTCAGTTGTCGATGCTGGGCTTCGAGCCGCGTGAGGACTACGACAGCCTGGTCAAGGAAGCTCACGGACGCCGGCTGTTCCCGGCCATCCCGGAACGCAGTCTGCTGCTGAAAAAAGCCTGCGGCGACGCTCCTCACGGCGGCGGCATCCGGCTGCTGAAGAACTCGGACGGCTACCAGCTTCTGCGCCGCTGGATCGAAAACGGAACGCAGTACGGCACTGGTAACGAACCGAAACTCGAAACCATCGAAGTGCAGCCCAGCCGCGGTCTTGTTAAGCGGCACGGCGAGCAGCAGCTCAAGGCGATCGCCCGCTACTCCGACGGCAGCGAACGCGACGTCACGGAACTCGCGCTGTACGAGTCCAACGACGAAGCGATGGCCGGCGTCTCCGGAGACGGCCTCGTTTACGTCGAAGAGATTCCTGGCAAGGTCGCGATCATGGTCCGCTACCAGGGCAAGGTCGCGACGTTCACCGCCGCCGTACCGCTTGGTGCTCCGGTCGAGAATCTCCCCGAGCCGAAGAACTTCGTCGACGAGCACGTCTTCGCGAATCTCAAACAGATCGGCGTGCCGCCGTCGGCAGTCTGCGACGATTCGACGTTTCTGCGCCGAGTGACACTCGACATCGCCGGTCGCCTGCCGACGCCCGAAGAAACGACCGAGTTCCTGGCCAGCGACGCCGCCGACAAACGCGACCAGATCATCGATCGCCTGCTCCGCAGCCCCGGCTACGCGGACTACTTCGCGGGCAAGTGGGCTCCGCTGCTGAAGAACCGGCGCGATGACGCGGCTGACATCACGTCGAACTTCGCCTTCCACGCCTGGATTCGCGACAGCCTGCTGGCCAACGTCCCGTACGACCAGATGGTCCGCGAACTGCTCGCCGCCACGGGCACGATCATCGGCAACCCGCCGGTCGCCTGGTACAAGCGAGTGAAAGATCCGAAGGAGCAGCTCGAAGACGTCGCTCAGTTGTTCCTCGGCGTCCGGATGCAGTGCGCTCAGTGCCACCATCACCCGTTCGAACGCTGGAGCCAGGACGACTATTACAGCTTCGCCGCGTTCTTCAGCCAGGTCGGTCGCAAACCGACGGACACTCGCGGCGAAGATCTGATCTTCCACAAACGCGGCATGGCGACGGCCACGAACATCAAAACCGGTGCAAAGCTGACGCCCGCGGCGCTCGGAGACGACATCGGTGAGATTTCTCCCGACGAAGACCCGCGGCTGAAGCTGGCCGACTGGATGAGTTCGTCGGGCAACCCGTACTTCGCCAAGTCGCTCGTCAACCGCTACTGGAAGCACTTCTTCAAGATCGGCCTGATCGAACCGGAAGACGACATCCGCGACACGAACCCGCCGACGAACCCGGAACTGCTGGCCGCTCTGGAAGCCCACTTCATCGCCAGCGGCTTCGACCTGAAAGACCTGGTCCGCGTCATCACGCAGTCGAAGACTTACCAGCTCAGCGCGCAGCCGAACGAGCACAACCTCGCCGACCGCCAGAACTACTCACGGTTCTACCCGCGTCGTCTGCAGGCCGAAGTGCTGCTTGATTCCGTCGACGATCTTGCGGGCTCAGAAACCAGCTTCGCCAACCTGCCGCCCGGCACGCGAGCGATCGCGCTGCCTGACAACAGCTCCAACCGCTCGTCCGCGTTTCTGCAGGTCTTCGGTCGCCCGAACAGCCAGAGCGTCTGCGAATGTGAACGCGTCGAATCGTCGAGCCTCGCGCAGAGCCTGCACCTGATCAACTCGAACGAGATCAAGTCGAAGCTCGCAACCGGCAACGGCCGAGCGGCAAAGCTCGCGGCATCGCAGGATCCGCTCGAAGGCCGTATCAAGGGCCTCTATCAGCTCGCCTTCTCACGAGATCCAAGCAGCGAAGAACTGCAGACGGCAGTTGCCTACATCAACGAACCCGTCCTCGACGCCGCCGGCAACCCCATGAACCCAGCCCAGTCCGCGAAGGAGAATTTCCAGGACCTGATCTGGGCGTTGATGAATACGAAAGAGTTT
>JAPOLP010001021.1 GCA_029977045.1 Planctomycetota bacterium | reverse complement strand
CGCAGAACAGCACGCACTGAAAAGAACCGGGGGGACGGGAGTTGCCAGCAGCAACCGAAAGCAGCGGCTCCACAGCGTCGCATGAGAGTAAGACGACCCTCAACTGAGGACATCTCTCAAAAGAGGACACTGTGTCGATTCCGTTCTCTGCCTTGCGAAACCCATCCTTAGGTTCGCGTTGCCCGATGACTCAGCACCAGGCACCCAAGTAAGCCATTCACACTCCAGTGATCTGGCCTTGACTTGGGCGGCGGATACTAGGGCTGCAAAATCAATCTGTCCAGGAAATACTTTGGTCCGTCGGAAGTTTTCTAAAGTCTCTCTGAGAGGCGAAGTCGCGTCACAGAACTGCTTTTCGTTGCCCTCTTTTCGAGACCGTTGTCACAAGAAGGCTCGTTCCATGAAACCATTGCACTGCGTTCTGATCGTTGCGGTGACCGTCGCACTGAGTCTGTCTTCGAACGTCATCGCCGCGGAACCGGACGACCATCCACTGAGCCGCGAGCAACGCGACCGCCTGCGGACCACTCTTCAGGAACGAGCCAGCCAACTCAGCAAAACGATCGAAGAAGCAGAAAGCGTTGGAGCGTACTCGCAGCGCGGCGACGCGTACTTCTTCCTCGGCGACTTCGATCGCGCGCTCGCTGACTATGAAAAGATGGTCGAGCTGAACCCGGATTCGGGAGCGTCGCACTGGCGTCGTGGCATCGCTCGCTTCTACGCGAAGAAGTTCGACAAAGCGGCGAAGCAGTTCGAAGAGTACCACTCGTTCGACAACGTCGACCGCGAGAACGGCATCTGGCGTTACCTCTCGCAGCACCGCGCGTACGGCGTCGAGAAAGCCCGCGAAGGACTGCTCAAGTACGAGAAGGACGATCGCGAACCCTTCCCCGCCGTGTACCAGCTCTTCGCCGGCAAGCTCACACCGCAGCAGATCGAACAGCAGATTGCCGATGCAAAGATCGACGACGTAGAACGCAGCAAGCGCGAGTTCTACGCCCACCTCTACATCGGCCTGAACCACGCCGTCGAAGGCCGCGATGCCGAGGCGATCAAGCACTTCCGCAAATCAACCGCCAACACCTGGGGACCCAAAGCCGGCTACGGCCCCAACTACATGTGGCACGTCGGCCGCCTGCACTACGACCTGCTGCTGGCAGAACGTCGGCTGAAACAGAACTCCGAGAAGAACTGATTGCTCAGGAATCCCTCACCGCTGGATCGCCTGTCTTTGTGCGTTCCCGGGTACTCGGACTAAAGGGATCGGAACCAGCAGGCTGTGTCTCAAACGGGCCGTTCTCTGTCGGCGTCTTTTCAGCCGGTGTTGCTGAATCTGCCTCTTCTGCCGTCGCTTCACCCGATTGGCGTTCCGACGGGACGACACTGCCAGCCGCAGAGTCGCTCGGAGCTGTGTCCGGCGCAGCGTTAGCGGCCCCGTCAGCCTTTGCCTCGATCTCGGCCTCCTTCAGTAATTCGAGTGTCTGGGCAACAAGCCTGAGTTCGAGTTCAAACCGCTCGACTTCCAGCTCCAGTTTTCGCACCTCACCCTCAGAAACTGCGTCTGGAACTTTGCGGTTCGCTTGAACGGCCATTTCGTATTCGGCTTTGGCGACCTCAAGGAGCGCGTAAGCGTAACGATCAGACAGCGTACTGTGAGTTCGCCAGGCTTCAGCGTGCTGCAACAGCAGTTTCAGTTTCGCGTGAGCGCGGCTGGCGTTCAGTCTTGCCGTCTCAAGATCACTGGAAGAGACAGCATTGGCTTTGGAGAGACTTTCATAAAGCGCCAGCTTCTGCTCGGCCTGCTGGATGTCGAACTTCGCCTCGGAAATATCCCGGTGAAGTTGCAGTACTCGATCAAGCAGCACCTTCGGTTGCATCAGCCCCTCTGACGAGACTTTCACAGAATCAGCCGGCTGACTCGGCTCGAACGTCTGCTTCAGCGTCGAACCGTCGTCCTCTTCATTGCCAACGTCACGCCGGCCAGTCGTCTCCAGCATCCTCGCAATTCCAGCAGCGCCGATGTACTGGCCAGGTTCGCGGGCAGACATGATGCCGCCGAGTCGGCCGTCTTCTGACAACAGCGGAGCGCCGCCGAGTCCGGGGCGAGACTGAAAGTCGGTCGCGAGACGGCTGATCGTGCGAGGTTTGCCGACAAGTCGTCGGGCATGGCCAGACACCGTCTCGACTTCCGGTCCCAGTGTGAGCTGACTGTCGACGACCGTAGCGACGAAGATCCGATCGCCGGTCGCAATCTCGTCGAAATTCAATTCGACTCCCGGTGTATCATCAGGCAGAAGATCCGGTTCCAGAACTGCAAGTCCTGTCTGGTCGTCGACTGCAACCAGCCGGGCGTCTGTCATCGTCCTTGTCGCGGGATAGAGAATCGTCAGCTCGAGCGATGTGCTGGCCTCTTCTGTTGTCAACTTCTCAGGCAGCGCCGATACGATCAGCCCTCGATCAGCAAGCAGGACGGCGTCGAACTCGCCAAGATCGATAAACCTCGGATTCGCTTCGTACTGCCACTTCACTCGGACCGTAATTTGTTTGAGCAGTTCAAAAGCTTCTTCAGACTGGCTGTCCTCCCCGCCGAATCCAGCAGAAGCACCAGAACTCCCATACCCCCCAAACGGTTG
>JAPOLP010000994.1 GCA_029977045.1 Planctomycetota bacterium | reverse complement strand
GCAATCGCGAGAAGTAGGAAGACGGCGATCGATACTGAGAATTGCGTTGATCGCTCCACGCGCACAGCCGCGAAGCGGCGACAGAGGTCGATCCTTCTGCCGCTGCTTCGCGGCTCTGAATTTCAATGGGGTCGCAAACCGTGTGCTGACGCCCACGGCTTCTTGCTGTCGCCGCTCCGCGGCTGAACTCAGACACGCCGTCCTTCAATTCACCACTGTCAGACAACGGGACCATCTCACAATGCCTCCCCGCGATAGGCGCGGTCGAGGATCTGCATCGTGTGCAGGACGGGGATCGGCTTGCCGAAGGCGACCTCGCGCAGGTGCGTTTCGATCTGCGTCATGCAGCCGATATTTCCCGTCGCGACGGCGTCCGGTTCGACGGAGACGATGTTCGACGCTTTTTCGTGGCCGAGTTGCGCGGCGGTTTCTGGTTGTTCGATGTTATAGGTGCCCGCCGATCCGCAGCAGAGATCACCACTGGGGATCTCGACGAGTTCCAGATTGCCGACCGCCCGCAGTAGTGCTCGCGGTTGAGAACGGACTTTCTGAGCGTGAGCGAGGTGGCAGGCGTCGTGATAAGCGACCTTTGTCGGTGCTGAGAGCGACGGAGTCTCCCGCAGGCCGAGCTTCTCCAGAAACACGCTGACGTCGCAGACGCGTTTGACGAACTCTGCAGCGTCGGACTCTTCCGGTTCGCCACGCAGCCACAACGCGTATTCGTGCATCCCCGATCCGCAGCCGGCGGCGTTCGTCAGGATTGCGTCAACGTCTGACGGAAACGCTTTGATGTTCTGCTTCGCGAACTGCTTCGCCTGCGAGGCCGCTCCCGTATGAGCGGCCAGTGCGCCGCAGCACGCCTGCGATTTCTGGATGACGACCTCAACGCCGTTCTTTGCAAGCACTCGCAGAGTTGCCATGTTGATGTCCGGAGCCAGCACCTGCTGAGCACAGCCCGCCAGCAGCGCGACGCGGGCTCGTCGTTCGCCTTCCGCAGGAAAGACTTCCGGCAGCTTCTGAGCCGGCGGCAGCGATTTGGGTAGCAGGTCGAGCATGTCGCCCAGACGGCCGGGCATCACGCCCTTCAGCGGCTTAGCAAGACGGCCCATCGTCGCGGCCAGGCGGAAGCGATTCGGGTAAGGCAGCGTTTCCAGAATGAACTTTCGCAGCGACTTGTCGACGACCGAGCGTTCGCGTTTCTCTTCGGATGTTGCTCGGAACGCCGTGATCAGTTCGCCGTAGCCGACTCCGGACGGGCACGCGGTGATGCAGCCGACGCAGCCCAGGCACTTGTCGATGTACGGCGTCGCTTCGTCGAGTTCGACGTTGCCTTCCAGCACTTCCTTCATCAGAAAGATGCGGCCGCGGGGCGAGTCCATTTCCTCGCCGTGAACCTGGTACGTCGGGCAGACCGGCAGGCAGAAGCCGCAGTGGACGCACTTCTGAATGGCGTCCGCCATCGGTTCGCCCAGAGGGCCGAAGGATTGTGTCGGTATGTCGTGCTGCATGGGGGAAGAGCTGAGAGTCGAGGGTCGAGAGTCCAGAGCAGAATCGCAGTCAGCGGATGGCGGCTCAGGACGGAACGAGAACGCCTTTGCGTTGCGGGTCGAAGATGTCGAGCAGTCGGGTCTCGAACGCGCCGCCCGCTTCTGCCGACGGAACACCGCCGGACCAGTTGCCGATCAACGGCAGCGGCTTGCGACCGAGTTCGCGGCACGCCGTCAGTAGAGAGTCGGAGGCGGCGCTGTCTGGCCAGGCGATCCAGGCGAGGTTGCCGCCAACGCTGTAGCGTCGCGGGCCGGCATCCTGGCTGAGCAGCTTTTCGGCAGTCTCGACCTGACCGGGGTTGAGCGGCAGGCGAATCAGCGAGTGGCCGTCGGGTACCCAGGAGAACTCGCGAACGTCGCTCCAGAGTTGCTGCTCCGCGTCGCCGGTCAGAACTTCGATCTGCGCTCCGTCGAGCAGCGAGCGAACGCGGTCGGTTCTTGCTGCCTGGGCATCACCAAGGCCGCCGATCCTGATCGAAACAGCGCAGGATGGTTCGACGTCGAGGCAGTAGACCTCTTCCTGCGACATCGCGACGCGGATCATTGCCGCGTTGGTGGATTGGAAGTCGGAAAACTCTGCTCGGATCGTCGTCCACGTTGCCGGAGCCGGGAACACTTTGAATGTCAGTTCGCCGAGCACTCCAAATCGTCCGAGGCTGCCGACGACGAGTTTCGGGATGTCGAAGCCGGCTGCGTTCTTGACGACCTTGCCGCCGCCGAAGACGACTCGGCCATCGCCGGTCACCATCCGCACGCCAAGGAAGAAATCCCGCAGCCCGCCGTAGCGAAATCGGCCCGGTCCCGAGAGTCCGCATGCGACTGTTCCACCGAGTGTTGCGCCGGCTTCGACCAGTGGCGGATCGAAGGGCAGGAACTGTCCGTTCTCGGCAAGTGCCGCGGCAACGTCTTTGAGCGGCGTGCCGGCCAGCGCGGTAAACGTGTACTCGCTGGGTTCGTATTCGAGGATGCCGCTGAGCTTCTCGGTCGAAATCGTCGCGTCCGCCGACAGCACGTTCTTCGTACCGCCGCCGCGAACCCGCACACGATCCACCGACCGCACGGCCTGCTGCAGTTCGTCAAAGGTTTCTGGAATGATCATCAGCTTCCTCTCGTTCCAACGCCCCTCTTCTCGTTCCAACGCTCTGCGTTGAAACGTTCAGCCGGACGCTCCGCGTCCACTCAGTGTCGTTGAGGACGCAGAGCGTCCGTTGCCGCGTTCCAACGCAGAGCGTTGG
>JAPOLP010000369.1 GCA_029977045.1 Planctomycetota bacterium | reverse complement strand
AGGGTTTTGGGTTTATTTCGAGCGACGGCGGCGACGTGTTCTTTCACATGTCCTGCCTGGTTGATGTCCAGTTCGAAGAGCTGAGCGTCGGACAGAAAGTCCAGTACGAAATCGGCGAAGGCCCGAAAGGTCCTCGCGCAGAAAACGTCCGCGTGGTCTAGGAACGCGAGCCAGTCCGGCCTGACCAGGGATCGGACACATACCGGAGCAGTCTGCTTCGAGAAGCAGCTGGCACGCTGGCTCAACGCGGTGGAATCACAAAGAATGCCGACGGTCCGGAACGTCGGCATTCTTTTTTTGTGCGCCGCTGACGAACGCCGGTGCCCCGAGGAAAACGGAAATTTCTGACCGGTTCACACACTGTGGCATCCGGTTCAGATCTCCATCCAGAGTTGAGAGGCGACGAAACGTGGGCAGCCAGTCCTTGATCGAAATGGCGAAACAGGGCCGAATGGCGATCGCGAAGTGGCGACGATCGAATCCTGATGTCCTGCTGAATCTGTCCGATGCCGATCTGCAGGACGTCGACCTGCGAGGCGCCAATCTGAAGCGGGCAGATCTGACCGGCGCGGACCTTCGTGGAGCAGACCTCGTCGGCGCACAACTCGGTGAGGCGGAACTGACTCGAGCCGACCTTCGCGGCGCCCGACTGGTCAAAGCCGACTGCTATCAGACGCGTTTATTCAAGGCCACGCTGCGCGACTCCGACTGCAGCGGCACGTACTTTCGACGATCGGACCTGACGCAGGTCGATCTGTCCGGTGCAGACCTGGCAAAAGCTGACCTGATTGAAACCAACCTGTCGAACGGCAGCCTGAAAGGTGCAAGCCTCGTCGGCGCGGATCTCAGCCGGTCAAACCTGGCAGGTGTCGACGTTCGCGAAGCGACGGTCGGCTGGACGGTCTTTGGACATCTTGACCTGACGCAGCCAATCGGCGTCGAGCAGATGCAGCACATCGGCCCCAGCACCGTCGGCATGGACACCGCCGTCCTCTCGCACGGCAAGCTTTCTCCGGAGTTTCTGCGCGGCTGTGGGATCAGCGAGGGCCTTGTGCAGCAGTGGACCGCGGCGTTTGGGCATCCGTTCGAGAACCTGACGTGCTTCATTCGCTTTGCCCCTGACGATGCCTCATTCGCGCAGCATCTTTACCGACTGGCCCAGGACAAGGGACTGCGGTGCTGGCTCGACGGAGCGGCTGAGTCAGCACCCGAACGCCATGCGAGATCGTCGCCGGCAACGTACGAGACCACGGAGCGTGTCCTGCTGTGCGCGTCCAAAGCCTCACTGACAAGCTGGTGGGTCGACGACGAACTCAAACGCGTCCACAACCGGGAACAGCGTCTGAAGAAGGAAACCGGGCGTGAGGTTCGGCTGCTCTACCCGCTGAATCTGGACGGCTTCATGTTTGGCGGTGACTGGAAACACCCGCGAGACAAACAGATTGCCAAACAGGCTGTCGACTTTGTTGGCTGGCGCCGCAACGAGGCGAAGCTCGATCAGGAGCTGACGAAGCTGTTGCAGACCATGACGAGTGGAAAGTGACCTCGATGGCCGACGATCCTCACTCTGATTCCTCGCCACAGCCTGCCGGATCGCAGCAACCCGCCGAGGCACCGCATTCTCGGAACGCTCTTCCGCTGATCGCTCTGACGATGGGAGACGCCGCCGGAATCGGCCCCGAGCTTCTGATCCGCGCCGCGGTTGACAGCTCGCTGCGGCAGCAGTGCCGAGTGATCGCCGTCGCTCATCCCGGCCAGTTGCTTCGAGCGGCCAGGCTGCTCGACACGCAAATCGAATTGCGGGTTGTCGAAGACTTCGCCGCTGCTGTGAAAGCCCTCCAAGCCGCCAGCAACTCAACAGCGACCGGGAGCGGCGCTGATGCGACGACAACTCCAGTGCCGCTGGTCGTTGTGAACCCGTGCAGCGATGACGTGCTCGACGCCCCAACCGGCGAAGTCGACGGACGATGCGGAGAGGCTGCATATCAGTGCCTCGTCGCTGCCGCGCAAGCCGCGATCAACGGCACAATCGACGGCATCACCACTGCGCCGCTCAACAAAGCCGCCCTGCACGCTGCCGGTCGCAAATACCCCGGCCATACGGAGATTCTCGGCGAAGTCTGTGGCGTCGACGAATTTGGCATGATGCTCTACCTCCCGGCGGGCGACATCGTTCAGTCGCCGAACGGGCTGGGAGTTGTCCACACGACGCTGCACACCTCGATTCGCAGTGTGCCCAACCTGCTGACGACCGACGCGATCGCCAGCCACATCCGGCTGATGGACGATTTCATGAGGCGTGTTGGAGCATCGAAACCGCGGGTCGCGATCTGTGCTCTCAACCCGCACGCGGGCGAAGACGGCCTGTTCGGAGACGAGGAAGCCCGCATCATTCGCCCGGCAGTTGAAGCGTGCCGGACTGCGGGCATCGAGGCCACCGGTCCGCTGCCCGCCGACACGCTGTTGCGACGGGCGGTCAGCGGAGAATTCGACGGCGTCGTCGCGATGTACCACGACCAGGGACACATCGCTCTGAAACTGATCGGCTTCGACCGGGCGGTCAACATCACGCTGGGACTGCCGATTGTCCGCACGAGCCCCAGTCACGGCACGGCGTTCGACATTGCCTGGCAGGGACGCGCGTCCGCCGAGGGCATGATCGAGGCGATTCGCATGGCGGCGATTCTGGCAGGCAGCAGAACCGAGTAACCGGCTCCGCGGAAGCCTCAAAACGCTGTTCTCGCTCTGCCGGGGAACTGGTACTTTTCAGCTGACGGGCTTCCAGAACAGCTCAGTTTCCGAAGCAGCAGAGCCACCGTAACAGCAGTGACCACGGAAGGAATCATGATGCGTCGACACGGATGGTCGATTGCCGTCGCAATAATTGCCGCAGTCGCCGGTTGTGGAACCGAATCCGGTGACCCACTCGGCGATCTGGAGATCCCTGATCTGCCTGTCGCGCAGTCAGACTCCGACGGATCAACGAACGTCACCTCGACCGCCGAATCTGCCTCGACGCCTGGAGAAAGCGCAGCGGCAACGGAAGATCCTGGCCCGACCGAGGGCAACCTTGAGTTTTCGCTGCGCGCCGACGACCACTTTCCGCTCCGCAAGACCATTGAGCAGAAGCTGACGCAGCAGACGGCCACCGGCCCGGTGACTAGCAGTTCGACTCTGTCGCTGCTGTTTGCCATCTCGGTTGACGAGGTCGACAACGGTCGCCGCAAACTGCGAGTCCGTTACCAGCAGGTGCGATACTCGCACGATATCCTCGACGAGCATGTTGAATACAACTCGCAGGCCGCTCCGCAGTTCGTCCCGGATTCGTTGCAGATCTACCACGGCCTGGCAGGCAACGGCTTCAGCTTCTGGGTTGGTGCCGACAATCGCATCATCGAACTGATCGACTTCGACGCGTTTCTGAAACGCTGCGTCCGCCACGCTCCGGCAGACCGCCAGGCAGCCCTGCTTGAGCAGATCGTCGCGACACAGCAGGACGAAGGTTTCGCCAACTTCGTCGACGACAGCATAGGCCTGCTGCCGTACAAGCCTGACGCCAAAGGCCGGGAAACCGCCGTCAAGGTTGACGAAGAATGGACCCGGTCGCGGCGTCTGATGCGGCCTCTGCCCATGGAAATCCGGACAACTTACAAGCTGGCGGAACTGACGGACTCTCTGGCGAAAATCTCAATCATTGGCACCATCGACCCCGTCAAGACCGCCGAGCTGTCACCGATCCAGCAAACGTCGGCACAGACGAAACTCGACCTGCGGGCAGGGTTCCAGACTGGCCACTGCATTATCGATCGAGAAAGCGGACTGCCGCTGCGATCCCGTGTCGAACGTCAGCTCAAGATGAACGTCAGCATCGACGGCCAGCCGCCGTTCGAGCAGTTCAAGACGATCGTGACGACCGTCGAAGCGTACCCGACACATCGCACGACGTTTCCAAGCAACGCGATCGGACCGGAACTGTCTGGTCGCGAGATCCTCCGCACCGACGGCACGGCAGCGTCTGCAACAGACCAGCCGCAAACACTGCAGAACGCCGACTTTCAAAGTCCAGCTCCACAATAGGCTGTCACCGCTGAGCTTATCCGACGGAATTGCTACTCGGGCGGCTGCAGATCGAATTTCTGAATCTTGCGGTCGAGCGTCGAACGCTCAATGCCCAGCAGTCGAGCAGCTTCCCGTTTGACCCAGCCGGTCCAGATCAGCGTCCGGTAAATGTGCTGCCGTTCGACATCTTCCAGCGGCGGAGGCGGCGTATCAGATGACATCTGCGTTCCGTCGTCAGAAACCGGCGACAGACTGACACTGGCTGGCTCGAACCCGCGCGAGAACTTCAGATCGCCATCCACGATCTCCCGGTCAGCTGCCATGATCGCGGACCGCTCAATCACGTTCCGCAACTCGCGAACGTTGCCCGGCCAGCTGTGCTGCATCAGGCGGAGTTGAGCAGCCCGCGACAGAGTCTTCGGAGATCCGCCACCGCGCACCGCCAGCCGCTCCAGAAACCAGTTGGCCAGGATCGGAATGTCTGAAACCCGTTCGCGCAGAGGCGGCACCGTCAGTTCCAGAACCTGCAGGCGGAAGTACAAGTCCTTGCGAAACTCTCCGTCGCGCACTGCCTGCTCAAGGTCTCGATTTGTCGCCGCGACCACGCGTACGTCGACGGTAATCGACTTCTGCCCGCCCACTCGCTCAAACGGGTGCCCCTCAAGGACACGGAGAAACTTCGCCTGAGTCGACGCGGACATTTCGCCGACCTCATCGAGAAACAGCGTTCCCCGGTCCGCCTGCTCGAACTTGCCGGCCTTGCGTTCCGTCGCTCCGGTAAACGCGCCTTTCTCATGCCCGAAGAGTTCGCTTTCGAGCAGTGACTCTGTCAGCGCCGCACAGTTCAGACAGACAAACGACTGCTCGCGGCGCGGACTGCCAAAGTGAATCGCTCGCGCTACAAGCTCTTTTCCCACACCACTCTCACCGCGAATCAGTACGGTCGATTCGGTTCGAGCGACGCGCGCCACTTCGGTTGCGAGATTCCGCATTGGCTCGCTGTGGCCGACCATTTCCGTTTCGACCTCGAGCAGCCGACGCAGTGACTGAGCTTCCTCTGCAACGCGGTCGAAGCTTTCCGACAACTCATCACGATGCTGCAGCGACTTCAACAGCGGAGCAACTTCGTCGGCGATGGCGAGTGTGAACTCCAGCTCGTCCGTGTTGAACGACCGCTCCGTCCCCAGCGAGTACAGATGAATGAGGCCGAGGACGTTCTCGCCACTCCGGATCGGAGCACAGATAACGCTGCTTGCGTCCATCGTTTCCAGCGACCGCGACTCCTTAAGCGTCGGATCATTCTTAACGTTGATCCCCAGCACAGCTTCGCCTGTCGACAGCGCTTCATTCGACAGTCGCTCGGAAACCTTGCGGTACGGCACCCCCTCAGGAGCTCGATACGAAACAAGCTGCAGCGTCATCGAGCCGGACGATTCACCTGGCAGCTCGGTAAACAGGAGCACCGCTCCGATGTCCGCGTCACATGTCCGGTTCAGCCCCTTGAGTGCGGTGTCTGCAAGTTCGCGAACGCTTGTGGCACTGATCATCTCGTTGATCAGTCGGAACAGACAACGAAAGCCGGGTCGCTGCCCTGCGGCAGACTGATCCCAGCAATCGTCTCCCGCGAGAAAGCCGGTTTCGCGTCGGCGTTCGAGAATCTCGTCGACGGACTCTTCGCCAGGCAGATCGAGAAGTCCTTCAAACTCGGCGCTCGCCTGCGCGGTTACACGCGCAGGATCCTCGGTGAAGAGCAACTCGGTAGCACCGATCCGCAGGATGTCGGCTTCCTGGAGCAGTGCGGAACTGTGATTACGCTCGCCGTTGATCAGGGTTCCGTTACTGCTGCCCAGATCGTTCAACAGCCAGCCATCGGCAGTCAGACGCAGTTCACAATGACGCCGGCTGCATTTTTCGTCGTGCAGTGAAATGAAGTTGCCACTGCCGCGACCAATGGTCATCGGCCCGTCCACGCGCAGCGCATGGACTTCCTGCCAGTTACCGTTAATGCGAGTCACGAGGAAAGCTTCGGACTGCGGCCCATGGTCCGCCACAAGAGACTCCTTCACGATACGTCAATGCCGGT
>JAPOLP010000945.1 GCA_029977045.1 Planctomycetota bacterium | reverse complement strand
GTTGTCTGGCCGAGCGTTATTTGGCTTCGGCGGGTCGGCAGGTGTCGGAACGGCTTCGATAGCTTCTTCCGGTGGAGCCGATGGCTGGGCTTCGTCGATTGGCATGGGAGCCAGGTCGTTGCTCCAGTCCTCGGACATTTCGCAGTCGGGACACCCCAGGACGAACTCTTCCGGCTGAGCTTCGAGGAACGGAGCGTCGAATGCGAAGCTGCGTTCCCAGGCGCGACGCATCGCGTCGTCGTAGGCCTCTTCCGTCCACAGGCTCTCGGTCAGGTAGACGTTGCGGTCATACAGGATCGTGCCCTTGCGGAAGTTCAGATCGTTGAGTGCCCGGTTGTAGCTGATCAGGCTGGAGAAGTATGCGATCTCAGCTTGAGCCAGGCTGATCTGAGATCGGAGCAGCATGTCGACCGTTGTTCGTCCGACGCGGTACTCGGCTTCAAAGGCAGCAACGCGGCGGTGAGCGGCGCGACGGCGATTGAAGTTCGTCTTCGCCGACTGGTAGGTCTGAGCGACCTGCTGGAACGTCGCTGCGACTTCGTAGCTGACTTCCTTTTCCTGTTCGGCCAGAGTGGCTCGCGCTTTGGCGATCCGGTGTTCGATGTTCTGTGCCTGCGTGGTTGCAGCTCGGAAACCGATGGGCATGCTGAACTCAAAGCCCAGGCCCCAGTCCTCGTACGTCCCGTCCCAGATCGTGCTGTAGGCACTATGAGGCTGAACCGGAGCGTCGCCGCCTGTGAGCTGGTCGCCGTAGGCGTTGAAGCCGTAGCGGGCGACAAAGTCGAGTCGCGGTCGAACGAGCAGTTCTGCGGCTTCGTGCTGCAGTTCAAGGCTCTTGATGTTCCATTTCTGACGACGCAGTTCCGGTCGGTAGGCCAGCGCTTCGGTCAGCGAGACGTTCCAGTCGGGCGAAACCTGAGCGGTCAGTGGATCGTCGACCGGACGCAGGATGGACTGATCGTTGACGGGCAGGCCCAGCAGGCGACGCAGGCGGACTTCGGTCTGGTACAGGCTGGCAAGTGCGTTCTCGCGACGGGCTCGCGTTTCAAAGTAGTTGTCCTGAGCCTGAGCTTCGTCCGCGGCTCCAACTTTGCCCACGTCCTTGTTTGCTCGAACTTCGCGCCAGGTCTGCAGGGCACTGCGAGTCGCTACGGACTCGGCGTCGTACGTGCGGTAAGCCAGGTACAGTTCCCAGTAAGTGTCTTCCGTGTCGCGGAGCAGTTGCTGCACGGCACTTTCAAAGTCCGCAAGGCTGATGTCCGTTCGGATGCGGGCGATCAAGACACCCTGATTGACCGTCGGAGTGCTCTGCAGCGTCGGACGACGAGCGATCGGGCCGGCAATTCGCGTGTACCGAGTTCCGGCTCCCTGCAGCAGCGGAGTGCGGAATTCCGCTCCAGCCGCCGGCAGACCCCAGTCTGCACTGGCGTTGCCACGCGAGGTGAACTGCGAGTTGAATGGACGGACGCCTGGATTGTTCGTGTTGTCTTCCGTGTACAGCCAGTTGTGCTGGATGGTGAATTGCGAACCGTTGCCGAAGATCTTTGAGAGCTGAGCACGGAAGTCGCCGAACTCCTGCCGACGACCGTCGCCGGGGCTGAAACCGGTTGTCGTCGTGTCAATTGCCTGCTCGTTGGCCCCCCACATCATCTGTGTGCTGAATGTCGCATCGAATTCTGCCAGCGCCGCCTGGATGCCGCCCTGGCCGAAGAGGGTGTTGGTTTCCTGGATCGCGATGTCGTGGATCGAGCTGGTGAAGTCGGGATTGCTGAGCAGTCGGTTGCCAGAGTTCAGGAACTGAGCGTTGTCGCGAATGACTTCCGCGTTGAGCAATGCTGTCTTCAAGGCGTCGTCGAGTTTCAGGTCGGCGATATCGTCTTTCTTCGGATGGCCGATCCGTCGCGGTTCGTCCGTGCCGGTGACTTCCGCTGGCGACTCCTGGCCGACGTCCGAGTAGTCAATTTTCGTCGTCTGGTCCTTGTAGTAGCTGATCTCCCGCTCGTCGCCCCAGAAAAACAGCTCGTCGTTGCTGGTCATGCAGCCGGAGCTGAGTGTCGAGGTGGCTGCCAGCAGAGCGAGGCCTGCTCTAGCCAGAAATCGTCCAGCGCGCCCCGCCCGCCGATCCTGACGGGAAGCTTGCTGCCGGATTTTGGAGTCGATTCGGAGCCGAAACGCCATCGATTCGTCCTCTGATTGTCCAGAGTCGCAGAAAACTGTTGAAATCTGCGTCGAATTGGCGCGATACGAAATGCGCACCGCGCGACGGTAAAACCGCTACAGGCGTTATCGGCGGAATAATCGTCAAACTTTGACAAGCTTTGCCGGTCGGGCAGAATCCGTGCACACTCGCTCGCGCAGAGAACGGGGCGCGTTCGGGGATCGGCTCGGTGGGAATCTGCTCTGCAAATGTCGCGAGGATGACTGAGGCAGAGACGCTCATTCGGGCTCGCTCAGTTCGCCGTTCCAGCAGTTGTAGATGAAGCCGCTGGTGAGGGACTGCAGGGTGAGCTGGAGTTCGATCAGGCTGTTCATCTCGTCGATGGCCTGGTCGAGGTCTTCGATGATGACCTCGAAGCGGACGTTGCAGCGGCCCAGTGGCTCGGTGAAGTCGCTGCCCTCGCCGATCTCGCGGGATTCCTCGACGACGTGGGCCGCGTCGTTGAAGCAGACGTGAAACACCGGCCCGTCGCCGTACCGGGCCGTCAGCACGTTACCTCCGGTTTCGAGCGTCCGCTTTTCGACGCCAAACGACCGCTGCTGCAGGGCATCCGCCGCGTCGTCGAGCGTGGCTTTGCCGGACTCGAACAGAATGAGAAGTGTGCCTGTTTCCATGTTGTTTCCTTGAAACTACTGTTGAGTCTCTTCAAGCAGGTGTGCCAGCGCTCCATACAGAACTGCCGGCCTCTTGGAGTGCGCGAACGCGGTGATGGTGCTAACGGGACTTCGGTATTCGCGATCTCCGTCTG
>JAPOLP010000463.1 GCA_029977045.1 Planctomycetota bacterium | reverse complement strand
GTTGAGGGGACGCCGGAATGCGCCGCTCACCGACCGCTCAGTCACAGTTCCGAAAGCGGACAACGCGACGAACCGCAGCGTTTCGCATCGAGTCCAGTCCGCGCCGCAATCGTCAATTGAGAGTTCACTCCGCATCGGTCCGCCGTGCGGGCATTTTGTTTCTGGTCAGACAATCAAAGGGACCAACCGTGTTTGAGACAGTCGCCGTGGTCGGCGCAACCGGCGCCGTGGGACGCATCATTCTTCAGCTGCTGGAAGCACGCGACTTCCCGGCCAAACAGTTCAAACTGCTCTCCTCGAAACGGTCCGCCGGTACGAAGGTCACGCTCAAAGGCCAGGAAATCACCGTCGAGGAACTGACGCCGGAATCGTTTGCCGGAGTCGATCTCGTCATCGCCAGCACGCCTGACGATACCGCTCGCGACTTCCTGCCGTACGCCGTCGAAGCCGGCTGCAAGGTCATCGACGAATCCGGCTACTGGCGCATGAAGCCGGAAGTGGCGCTCGTCGTCCCGGAAATCAACCCGCAGGCAGCCCTCGACGCGAAGGGCATCATCGCCAGCCCGAACTGCTCGACGACGCAGATGGTCGTCGCTCTGAAGCCGCTGCACGACGCCGCGAAGGTCAAGCGGGTCTTCGTTGCGACGTACCAGGCAACCAGCGGCGCCGGCCTGCAGGGTAGCGCTGATCTGGAAGCCGGATCGAAGGCAGCGCTCGCTGGCGAGGAATACGAGTACCAGGCGTTCAAGCACCCGATCGCCTTCAACGCGATTCCTCAAATCGGCGGCAACAAGGAAGACGGCTACACCAGCGAAGAGCTGAAAATGGTGTACGAGACGCGGAAGATCCTCGGCGACGAGTCGATCATGGTGAACCCGACCTGCGTCCGGATCCCGGTCTCAAACTGTCACAGCGAAGTGATCACTGTCGAGACCGAACGACCGGTGTCACCGGAAGAAGCTCGCGAGCTGTTTTCGAGCTTCCCTGGCATCGCCGTCGTGGATGATCTCGACGCCGGCCTGTACCCGATGCCAATGACCTGCGATGGCAGCGACGATGTGTTTATTGGCCGGATCCGCAAAGACATCTCGCACCCCAACGGCCTGAGTTTCTGGTGCGTCAGCGACAACCTGCGAAAAGGAGCGGCCACCAATGCCGTCCAGATCGCCGAACTGCTGGCAAAACATCAGTCGTAATTACGGTTGCTCAGAACCAGATGATCTGGCAGCGCAAAGACGCGAAGACTCAAAGTTGCGCAAAGAGTAACTTCTACGTTGCTGACCTTTGCGATCCTTTGCACCTCTGCGACTTTGCGCTGCAGACAGCCTGAATCAAGAGCCCCCCATGAGCACTGCGACCAACGCCGCGAACGCCGAACTCAAAGTTGTCAAAGACGCAGCCTGCACGTTTTGCGGGTGCGTCTGCGACGACATGGAATTGACGGTCGAGAACAACCACATCACGAAGGCGAAGAACGCCTGCGTGCTCGGCAAGGCCTGGTTTCTCAATCATCACATTGAGGATCGCCCGGAAGCGACGATCGAAGGCCGGCCCGCGACGTACGAGGAAGCAATCGAACGCGCGGCGCAGATTCTCGCGAACGCACAGTACCCGGTTCTGTACGGACTGTCGGACACAACCTGCGAAGCTCAGCGAGTCGCCGTCGCCATCGCCGACTGGATTGGCAGTAACGTCGACACGACGACGTCGGTCTGTCACGGACCTTCGGGCATGGCGTTTCAGGACGTCGGCGAAGTCACCTGCACACTGGGCGAGATCAAGAACCGGGCGGACTTCGTCGTCTACTGGGGCGGCAATCCCGCCGAGAGCCACCCGCGGCACTTCACTCGCTACAGCCTGATGCCCAAGGGCCAGTTCCTGCCGAACGGTCGAAAGGACCGCACCGCTGTTCTGATCGACGTTCGCAAGACCAAGAGCGCCAAAGCCGTCGACACGTTTCTGCAGATCAAGCCGCGGTCGGACTTTGAACTCGCCTGGACCATGCGAGCACTCGCCAAGGGCGTCGAAGTTGATACGTCCGTCGAAGAGAAGATCGGCGTCCCGCTCGAAACGCTGGCCGACATTGTTGAGAAAATGAAGGCGGCGAAGTTCGGCGTCATCATGTTCGGCATGGGCCTGACGATGACGCGCGGCAAGCACCTGAATACAGAAGCGGTGCTGTCACTGACTCGCGACCTCAACAAGTACACCCGCTGGGCCGCCAAGCCGATGCGCGGCCACGGCAACGTGACCGGCGCCGACAACGTTGTCACCTGGCAGACTGGTTATCCCTTCGGTGTGAACCTCAGCCGAGGCTACCCGCGATTCAACCCTGGCGAATTCACCACGTCCGACCTGCTCGCTCGCAAAGAAGCCGACGCCGCGTTGATCATCGCCTCGGATCCGATGAGCAACTTCAACCAGGCCGCCCGCGACCACCTGGCGAGCATCCCGTCGGTCGTCTTCGACCCAAAGCTCAGCGACACCGCCAGAGTCGCGACCGTTGCCTTCACCACGGCAACGTACGGCATCAACACCGCAGGCACCGTCTACCGCATGGACGATGTACCGATCTACCTGCGGCCGGCGTTCGAGTCAAAATACCGGGCCGACATCGACATCCTGAAGCCCCTCGAAAAACGCATCCGAGAAATCCAGCTCGGCGCTGACGGCAGTTAATCAGGCCTCGTGACAACGGCTCAACTCCGCCATTGAGGCAGCCCCAAAGGGATCGTACATCCGCAGCAGTCACTGCCACTTCGGCAGCCCATTGCACGTTTCAGTTAGAACCAAAGCGTTAGCGGACGTCTCTCTTATCCTGGGCTGAAACCTGTCCGCTCATGCAACTAGTGAACTGCAACTCGCACTTAAATAACGAGTTGCGCATCACTCGTTGCTCCATCGAATGCACTGAGTCAACGCCGCTCATCAGCTTGTTCGCCGAACAAAATCAGATTCGGCACACGCTGTGCTTTTCCCGCTTCCGAACAGAATCAGCCCTCGGGCGAGTGGCGTCCTGAGGGTTGCTGCGATGGCTGTGTGAACAACCGTCTGGCTGTCCGGCGGCTCGCAGCTTTCTCGATGTGCAGAGCACGTTTTCGGGAGGCACGGCAATGGCGTTTCGATTCGACAAACTGACGGTCAAGGGACAGGAAGCGGTGCAGCGGGCTCAGCAGCTGGCTGAGGACAAAGGCAACTCGCAGCTCACGGCGATGCACCTGCTGGCGGCACTGCTCGATGAGCAGGAAGGGATCATCCGACCGCTCGTTCAGAAGATCGGAGCGAACCCGCAGCAGCTGCACTCGGCAGTGCTCGCGGAAATTGATCGGCTGCCAAAGGTCTCCGGAGCCGGAGGTCAGCTTTCCATCGCGAGCGATCTCAATCAGGTCTTTGATAAAGCGCAGAAGCAGGCCGAGCAGATGAAGGATGCCTTCGTCTCGACCGAGCACCTGCTGATGGGACTCGTGAGTGTCGATTCCGCCGCCCGCAAGCTGCTCAACCTGCACGGCGTCGGCGAGCACGACATTCTGGAATCGCTCAAGTCGATTCGCGGCGGCCAGACCGTCACGGATCAGAATCCCGAAGACAAGTACCAGGCTCTGCAGCGCTACGGCAAGGACCTCGTCGAACTCGCCGAGCAGGGGAAGATCGACCCGGTCATCGGTCGCGATCACGAAATCCGCCGAGTCATCCAGGTGCTCTCGCGACGCCGCAAGAACAACCCGGTTCTCATCGGTGAGCCGGGTGTCGGCAAGACGGCCATTGTTGAAGGCCTCGCGCACCGCATCGTGCTCGGCGACGTGCCGCAGAACCTGAAGAACAAGCGAGTCGTCGCGCTCGACATGGGCGCGTTGATCGCCGGTGCGAAGTATCGCGGCGAATTCGAGGATCGACTGAAAGCGGTGCTCAAGGAAGTGCAGGACTCGAACGGCCAGATCATCCTCTTCATCGACGAGCTGCACACGGTCGTTGGTGCCGGCGCATCGGAAGGCGCGATGGATGCGTCAAACCTGCTGAAGCCGGCACTCGCTCGGGGCGAACTGCACTGCGTTGGAGCGACGACGCTCGACGAATACCGCAAGCACATCGAGAAGGACCCGGCACTCGAACGCCGCTTCCAGCCGGTGCTGGTTCAGGAGCCGAATGTTGAAGACACAATCTCGATTCTGCGTGGCCTGAAGGAGCGATACGAGACGCACCACGGCGTGCGGATCACTGACGACTCGCTGATCGCTGCCGCGTCGCTGTCGGATCGCTACATCAGCGACCGCTTCCTGCCGGACAAGGCAATCGACCTGGTCGACGAAGCGGCCAGTCGGCTGCGCATGGAAATCGACTCGATGCCAGTCGAGGTTGACGAGGCCACTCGCGAACTGACGCGGATGCAGATCGAAGCACAGGCACTCGAACAGGAAACCAGTGCCGAATCGAAAGAGCGGCTCAAGGCCCTGCGACGCGAGATCGCCGAACGCGAAGAGCACGTTAATCAACTCAAGGCTCGCTGGGAGACGGAGAAGGAATCTCTCACATCGATGCAGCCGCTGAAGGAGCAGATCGAGCACCTGCGCACAGAATACGAGCAGGCGTTTAACCGGGCTCGCACGACGAACCTCAACGAGGATTACCAGCGGACGTTTGAAGTTGAGCAGCGGCTTAAGACGGCGGAGCAGCAGCTTGCCGAGAGCGAAGCTCGGTTCGCCGAGATCGCGGCCGATGGCGAGCGGATGCTGCGTGAGGAAGTCACCGACGAAGACATCGCGAAGGTGGTCAGCAGCTGGACCGGAATCCCGGTCAGCCGGATGCTGCAGGGTGAGCGTGAAAAGCTGCTGCAGATGGAAGACCGTATCCACAACCGTATGATCGATCAGCACGAAGCCGTGACCGCTGTCTCGAACGCTGTCAGGCGGTCAAGATCCGGCCTGCAGGACGCGAATCGACCGATCGGATCGTTCATCTTTCTCGGCCCGACGGGCGTCGGGAAAACGGAGCTCTGCAAGGCACTCGCCGAGTTTCTGTTCGACGACGAACGAGCGATGGTGCGGATCGACATGAGCGAGTTCATGGAGCAGCACTCCGTCGCACGGCTGATTGGTGCCCCTCCAGGATACGTCGGCTACGAAGAAGGAGGACGTCTGACGGAAGCCGTTCGTCGCCGGCCTTACAGCGTGCTGCTGCTCGACGAAATCGAGAAAGCTCACCGCGACGTCTTCAACGTTCTGCTGCAGGTTCTCGACGACGGTCGTCTGACCGACGGCCAGGGACGCACGGTCGACTTCACGAATACGATCGTCGTGATGACGTCGAACATCGGCAGCCAGCTCATCATGGAACTGGCCGGTCAGGAAGAAGCCGAGGACG
>JAPOLP010000102.1 GCA_029977045.1 Planctomycetota bacterium | reverse complement strand
GGAACTGACGGCGGACGACGTTCGAGCAGCCGTCGGCGGTCACTTCAGCATCGAAGAAGTCGACAGTGCCGAAGCCGCCTGGGAAACGATGTATGCCGAAGGCGATCAAAGCGTCTTCGGCTTCGGAACTCCCGCGGACGGCAAATGGCTGCTCGCTCGCGCGACGGATACGAGCCCGATGCAGGAACTCGCTCCCGAGCAGAGTGACGTCTGGCGAAGCCTCGGCGTCAGCATTCTGCACCGGATGATCGTCGACCATCTGCTGAAGGGAAAACACGCCGACGCCGAACCGGCTTTCAAGTTTGTGCATCTGATGGAAGAAGTCACCGAGGCGATGGAGCAGAAGTCGTGTCAGCTTGCGATCCTCGTCATGCCGGCTGAAAGCGGCCATGTGCAGGCGATCTCCGAGCACCTCGAACGAATGCCGCCGAAGAGCACGTTCTTCTATCCGAAGCTGCTCTCGGGCCTGGTGTTCAATCCGTTGAGTTAGTCATCGCGTCGCAGAGCGATTTCGTTTGACCCGAAGCCGGAGGCGACGGCGTCGTTAATTCGCGAGCGGCGCTACGAAAACGC
This sequence comes from Planctomycetota bacterium, assembly GCA_029977045.1. Taxonomy (GTDB): domain Bacteria; phylum Planctomycetota; class Planctomycetia; order Planctomycetales; family Planctomycetaceae; genus JAPOLP01. The sequence continues at coordinate 10,691 of JAPOLP010000102.1, read as the reverse complement.
CGTCGCCTCCGGCTTCGGGTCAAACGGTTCTGTATCAGGTCTGCTCTGACGAATGTCCGCTCAGCCGCTTGTCTGCGAGTTCGTTGTCGAGTCGTTCTTTGCCGGCAAGCGGATCGAGACGTTTCTCGGCAAGCACCTGCGGAACTGGTCGCCGTGGCTGCTGCAGCGGATGGTGCAGCACGGCTGCGCGACGGCCAATGACGCTCCGATCGGTTGCGACCATCGAGTGCAGCCGGGTGAGCGGATTCGCATCCGGCTGCTTAGCCCGCCCGATCGATCTCCGGTGCCGGAAGACCTGCCCGTCGAGATTCTGTATGAGGATCCCTGGCTGGTCGTCGTCAACAAGCCGCCCGGCCAGATCGCTCATCCGGGCGGTGACTTCACCGGTCGGACGCTGATCAACGCCCTGCAGCGGCATCTTGATCAGCAGTCGCCTCTGCCGGGCATGATCCGGCCGGGCATCGTGCACCGCATCGACCGACAGACCAGCGGGGTGATGGTGGTTCCGAAGGATCACCTCTCCCACCGTAAGTTGACTCAGCAGTTTGAATCGCGAGTCGTCTCGAAGAAGTACGTCGCCATCGTTCGCGGACGGCTGGCCGAGGACGTCGGTTCAATCGAGCTGCCGATCGGGAAGGTTCCGAATCCAACGTGTACGCTGATGTGCTGCAAGCCGATCGCCGTCGATCCTCGTCCGGCTCGAACGGACTTTCGGGTGCTCGAACGGTTTGCCGAGTACACGTTCGTCGAAGCGCGTCCGCTGACGGGGCGGCATCACCAGATTCGCATTCACTTCGCCGAGATCGGTCACGCGCTGCTGGCCGACCAGTTTTACGACCACTTCGGCATCATCAAGGACGGCACGCCGATTGAGCTGCCGGCGGACGACACCGCGTATCCAGATTCTCAATCGAACGTCCGACTGGCGACGGACGCTGAGGACGAACCGGATTCCGAGGACTCTCCATTCTTCGATCCCGCTCTCCCGCTGCGACGGCACGCTCTGCACGCCTCCGAATTGAGCATCGAGCATCCGATCAGTGGGCTGCCGATAACGTTCGAGGCTCCGCTGACCGCCGATCTGGCCGAGACGCTGCAATGTCTGCGGGATGGTGTCGGAGTGCCGCCAACCTGACGCAGACGAGCGGTTGAGCACGTCAGGCAGCGAGTCCTGACAGCCATCCGCCGGTGATCTGCCACGGCTGCACAATCTGCGGAACTGATTGTTCGGGTTGATCGTCTACAGCGGGATTTCTCTGGAAATAATTCGTCGAACTTTCCGTTCCAGGTGGCGGTGACCGGGTGCCGAAGCCGGCTCCGCAAATCCCCTGATTTTCAGTTCTTATTTCCTCGTCGTCGGCAGTGATCGCCGTGAGTGATTCGCCGGGGCGTTTATTTCGGGCCGTTCCTACAGCCGTCAGTATCCAACCCTCCTGTCAAAGAATCATCGCGTGACAACCCGTAACCGCTCCGCAGCGTCCGCCTCCGGGTGGCACATTCAGTCGGTTGCAATTCGGTGCGCGCCGGGGGCGCTTTGTTCCAGCGTTGAGGGATCGACATGCTGGATCGACTGAAGCAGAACTGAGACGAAGTTCGTTCGCTCACGGACGCTGATAACAGACGGAAACAGTGGCGTTCTTTTACGTTGCGAGTGCTCGATGGCAATCATTAACGTGGCGGATTCGATTCTGACGACGGGGGCGTTCTGTCCAGATGGCCGTCGCGAACGGGCCCGGAAATTGGGCTGCAGGCATCGAATCGCCAGCAGACACACATCGATTTGAAGCTGCCTTGCCGCAGCCCATGTGGAGTTCCGTCGGGACTCCGGAATTAAGCAATCCATTCCACTCGTGGGGCTTGTCCAAATGCTGTTCACTCCCTGGCTCAGTTCGGTGAAGTCGTGTTTTCGTCGGTCACGCAGCATGAACCGTCGCAACCTCTCTCGCCGGGAACAGAAGCCTCGTCTGCCGCTGGTGTCGGAGTTCCTGGAAGCTCGTACGTTGCTGACGAGCCCGGAATTCGTCTCGGTCGGACCGAACGCGGATACCTTTCTGCAGGACGGCGATGTCTTGAACCAGGTCCCGCAGCAGCTGATGTTTCAGTTCACGCCGGGCCAGGTCATTGACGCCAACACGCTGGACGCCGTCCAGATTTACGCGGCAGGATCTGATAATCAGTTCCGTCCCGCCTCAGCGCTGACCGACTTCGGCACGAGTGGTTCGGTGCTGATGCGCGTCGGAACGCGACGGCTCGGTACGGCGGAAAACACGCTTCCGCTGACCATCACAACGGCTTCCACGGGGCTTGGGGTCGAAGTGGACGGCAGTCCGGCAACGAACGAGATCCAGGAGATTTCGCTGCCAGGCACCTTCAGTGGCGGCACATTTACGATCACGTTTAACGCTGAAACGACAGCGCCGCTGTCCTCGACGGCGACGGCAGCGCAGGTCCGAGTCGCGCTGGAGAATCTGGCTTCGGTTAATCCGGGTGACATCATCACCAACGGTGGGCCGCTGGGACTGGCTCCGATCTCGGTGGAATTCGCCGGGCAGTTTGCCGATACCGACGTTCCGGAAATGACTCTCGACAGCCTGCTGCTGCAGAACAACGAGGTTCAGTCGGTCACACTCTCGGGTGATCCGACTGGCGGATCGTTTCAGCTCGGTTTCAACGACGCTGGGCTGGCAATCTCCGGGACGTCGAACGCGATTCCGTACAACGCCGATGCGGCAACAGTTGAGGCTGCCATCACAGGTGGCATCCCGGCACTCACCGGGCTGATCTCGGTGACTGGTGGTGACCTTCCTGGAGTGCCGATTCTGATTGAGTTCGTCGGTGCCGCGGCGGATACCGACGTTGCTCTGTTCACGCCGGCGTCAAACGCGTTGACCGGCGGAACGACTCCACAGATTACTGTCGCGACTGAGCTGAACGGCAACCTGGATGCTGCCGTCCAGACGCTTGCCGAAGGCACGACCGGGTATCTGAATCTCACGCTCGATGCGCTCACGCCCACGACAGCGCAGGATCTGGTCGACCTCGTCAACAACGATGCCGCGATTGGGCAGTTGCTCTTCGTTGAACTGCTTGAGGGCGATGCGTCAGCCAGCATCCTGGGGGCTAACCAGAATCTGACCCTGACTGGTGCTGGTGCGGCGGCGGCGTATTCCGACTTCGGAGCAGGGACGAGCCTGCAGGTTCTCTTCACGGCAGTGAATGCCGGACTCGCCGGGAACGACATCGAAGTTCAGGTCAATAAGCTCGACCTGGGATCAGGCAGCGTGGCTCCGCGCGTCAGCGTTGTCGGCAATCGGATCCGTGTGGTGCTCAACGAGAATGGGTCCGCGACGACGACCGCTGCTGACCTCGTTACTGCCATCAACGGAAACCCGGACGCCAGAACTCTGGTCACTGCTTCGGTGGCAATCGGTGCCGGCACGACGACTCTGGATTCCATCACTGACGGTACGCTCATTCGGCTTTCGGGCGCGGACGTCGATGTGTCGGCTGGCTATCGCGCCATCGGTGATTCCACCAACGATGTTGACTTCCGCTTCGGCGATCAGCTCGAAGACGATCTGTATCTGATTCAGATTTCCGGGACTGGCCATATCCGTCTGGCAAATACGACAGGCGAAGCTGTTGGCGGAATGCAGGATCAGTTTCAGACGTTCCGGCTTGATCTGGGAGGCGAGGTTCTGTCTGTCGTTCCACAGCCGGTTCTGCGAGAGAAGACCTTCACGATCAACGTCGGCACCGGAGCCAATCCGACCAACCTGGCGGATGGCGACACATTCACGGTTGATCCCGGTGCGTCGGTCTTTGCGCGAGAGATGTCTGATCTCGGGACAACGGGATCCGGCGGCGGCGGCGTCACGGCCAGCTTTGAAAGCGTTGCTCCCGGTGCCATCGGCAACGGAGTCACCGTTGATATCACGACGACGGACCTTGGGATGGGTTCGCGAGTGCCGACGATCACAGTCAGTGGTCGCAGCGTCACGATCGAGTTGAATGACAATGCTGGAAACGAAACGCGTGCCCAGGATCTCTTCGACGCGATCACGGCAGACGCTCAGGCACGGTCATTGATTTCCGTGCTGCTGACCGGGGACGCACAGTCAATCATCAGCGGAACGCACAATCTGGTTCTCGACAACGGAATTGATCTGCTGACTTTCGAGATCGACGACGATGCCACCGTTCGCAGTGGCAACATTCCGGTCGCTGTCAGCCTGGTGACTGACGATGAAACTGCAGTTGCGACCGCGCTGGCCACTGCGATTGGAAATGCAATCACGACGGCTCAGGCTGCGAATCCGGACGTCCCAACGGTGACGGCATCCGCCAGTGGCGGCGTTGTGACGGTTACCGGCGATTCGTTCGACGTGCGGCTCAATGCTGCTCTCGCCAATGCGACGGCAGCATCCACAGGAGCGGCCGGTCTTGTGCAGCGTGCCGATCGAGTCATCGTCTACTTCAACGACGTCGATCTTGATGATGCAGACGTTCTTAATCCTCGTTTCTACCAGCTCATCAATACTGCCGGGACTTCGGACGCCACTGACGATGTGATGCTGATTCCGTCCTCGGTCACTTACGACCGGGCCAGCCGCTCGGCGGTTCTGGACTTCGGCAGCGATCTGCCCACGGCGACCTGGCGACTGCAGGTCGGAACGTCGGACGAGAGCGGTGACACACTGGCTTCCGCGTTGAAGCTTGGGACGTTGTTCACCGGGTCCGGGTTCCAGACCAGTGGATTCGTTGGCGACAGCGGTACCGGTGCTGCAGATGCTGACCTCTACCGCTTCAGCCTTGCAGCGATGGGCAACGTCACGGTCAACGTGAACCCGAGCGCGACGCTGGACGGTGAGATCGAGATTCTCGACGAGATGGGCGCTACTGTCGCGGGACCTGCCTCAAGCGGTGCGGGTGCCGGCCTGGCCGATACGCTGACCGCGATGAGTCTGGCAGCGGGCACCTACTATGTCCGAGTGACCAGCAGCGGCGGCGCGACCACTGGTTCCTACAATCTGGCAATCAGCACGACGGCTGCCAGCCCGATCACAACCGACGATAACAGCTCGTACGCAACGGCGACTGATATCGGAATCCTCGGCGCCAGCGGCATCTTGCTGAGTTCGTCGATCGACCCGCAGGGCTTCTTCGCCATTCCGCAACTGCCCAACGACGCGTATCCCGGCCACCGTGATATCCCTGCCGAATCTCACGGCGGTGGATTTGGGACGGGCACTCAGTCCAACGTTTCGAGTGCGATCTACACGTACAACTTCAGGGATATCTACGGCACGCTGTTCGGTATCCCACAGCAGAACCAGATCACTGAAGGTCAGAAGGAACTGGCCCGTGCCATCTTTGAAATGTTCAGTCGCTACGCCGGCATCCAGTTCGTCGAGACGACCGACCAGGGCACCTACATCGCAACTGGTGACGTCCGCGTCGCCGATCCGACACTGCCTCCGTCAGTCGCCGGTATTTCGACGGTCATCATCGGTGCCGCTGGTGCTGGCAACGATGAAACTTACGGCGGTGGTTGGATGGGGGTCGCTCTGCACGAAATCGCGCACACACTCGGCCTGGGTCACACCAGCGACCTGCACTCGTTCCAGGACGGCAATGGCGGCTCGCCGACAACAGAAACGATTGCCAGCGATTACGACATCAACCACCTGCAGGCGATCTATCCGTACTTCGCGACGGATGTCGATCTCTACCGGTTTGAACTGGCGGAAGCCGGCACGGTCAACGCCGAAATCATGGCCGAACGGCTGACCGGTAAGACGCGGCTGCTCGATGCCACGATGACGCTGTTCCGGGATCCCTACGCTGTCGCGTCGTCCAACTTCGGAAACAGCAATGCCACGGTCTCGTTCACCGCGACTCAGGCGGGCACGTTTGGCAACGACATTCGCATCACGCTGCAGAAGGCTGATCTCGGAGCTGCTCCGACAGTCAATCAGCTGGTGTCGGTGTCCGGCCATAACATTACGGTCACGCTGAACACGAACAGCGGAAACGAGACGGATGCCAATGAGCTGATCAACGCGATTAACTCGCACGCACTCGCCAGTCTGCTTGTAAGTGCGTCGTTGGCTTCCGGCAGCGGCACCGACGACATCACCACAACAGCGATGCCTGGAACAGTGATCGGACTGGGGGGCGGCAACCGCGAGATCATCGCGGCCAACGACGACTACTACAGCGACGACCCTTTCATCAACATCGAACTGCAGGCTGGCGTCTACTACCTGGGCGTTTCGGCCAAGGGCAACGAGTCCTACGACCCGACGATTTCCGATTCCGGTTACGGCGGACTTTCAACCGGTGACTACGAGCTGAATATCTCGTTCACGCCCGCCGGTGCCGGCAGCAGCATTGCTGATGCCGACGGTGTGCCCACGGCATTTGACGGCAATTCTGACGGAACTCCCGGCGACAGCTTCAACTTCTGGTTTGAATCTGGTGCGACCGTCTTTGTCGACAAAGCTACGACCGTACCGACCGGCTCCCAGGACGGTTCGATCGATGCTCCGTACAGCACGATCGGCGCCGGTATTCTTCGCGCCTCGACGCGAATTGTCGTGCCGGCGGACGGTACCGCTGGATTCCGCGATGGCATCTATGACGCTGGTGACGGTTCCGGCTTTATTGGCAGTGACTACTTCTCCATCAACGACGGAGCGAACCCGCCGCGCGTCTTCGAGTTCGACGTCGCAGGCGATGGTGTGATCGGCAGCAATGTGCAGATCGATCTGAGCGGACTCGCGGACCCAACAGACCGTGCAGAAATCGCAATGGCCATTGCCGACGCGATTAACTCTCAAACCAGTGGCTCGTTCCTGGTCACAGCGACCGCCAACGCCGGCGGCTGGGTTGACCTGACAAATGCTGGTCCGCTTGATCTTTCCACAACGCCAGGGCTGCTGACCGCAGCCAGCCTGCTGCGGATCGTGGGCAACGGCGGCACCGACGGTGACGTGCTGACGCCGGACGACGCCGATGCCTACCTGGTCGGTATCAACAACTTTGGTGTCACTCTGGCCGACGGTCGCAACTTTGACGTTCCCCAGGGCGTCACCGCGATGATCGACCACGGTGCCGTACTTAAGCTCCAGAGTTCCAATATCAACGTTGGTTCGTCGAATGGCGGTGCCGACCGTCAGGATGCCGCGCTGCAGGTTCTGGGGACGCCGGATAACCGCGTCTACTTCACGACCTTCCGCGACGACTCACTCGGCAAGAACACGGACGGAGCGTCATCCGGCGCGGTGCCCGGACAGTGGGGCGGCCTGGTCTTCCGAGCTGACTCGGACCAGAATGACACTGCCCGAGGCGACGACGATGCAAACTTCGTCTTCCTGAACTACGTGAACGAGGCCGATATTCGCTACGGCGGTGGCCAGGTCTCCGTTGATTCGGTCGTCGATATCTATCGTCCAGTTCATCTGGAAAGCGAACGTCCGACGGTCAGCAACAACATCATCAGCAATAGTGCCGCTGGAGCAATCTCCGCCGACCCGAACAGCTTTGATGACTCGAACGGTCGCATCGGTCCGGACATTCATGGCAACACGGTAATCGCCAACTCAGTCAACGGCCTGTCGATCCGCGCCAACGATAATTCGGTTCTTTCGCTGGACCGGCTGACCGAACAGGGACGCTTCGACGACACCGATATCACGCACTTCATCCTCGACAGCCTGCTGATTGAAGGGAATCCCGGCGGCTGGATTCGCCGCAACGAAGTGCAGGAACTGACCATGCTGGGGACGGCAACCAGCGGTACGTTCACGCTCGAACTGCCCACCGGTACCGGGACAGGTCAGGCCGCAACAATGCTGTCCCAGGACGTCGTCGACGCTGCCGCAACATCCATCTTCGTCGACAGCTCCACCGTGTTCCCGGACGATGACGGGAACCCTGCGACCATCGACTACACGATTCAGATTGGCACGGAAATTCTGGGTGTTCGCGATGTGAACAGTAACCAGTTGACGGTTATCCGAGGGCTCTACGACACGACTCCCGCAACCTATATCGACCTCGTCAACAACCCGACCACCGTTCGTCTGTCACGCGTGACTGTGCCGCTGAACTACAACGCGACCGCGGCAGAAATTCAGAAGGCACTCGAGAACATTGACGGCATCGGCGATGGTGGTGTCGAAGTGACTGGCGGGCCGATCAATCAGAACAAGGTGACGATTGAATTCGTCCGACAGAACGGAAGCGATCAGCTCGGCGAACTGGTCGTCGACAACGGCGTGAAGTTGGGTTCTGCCGGGCTTTCAGACGGTCGAGTCGTTATCGATACCGTCGTTGACGGACCTCTTGGAGGCACGGAAGTGACGGCCCGCGAGGGAGCCCGCCTGCGGGTTGACCCTGGCGTCATCGTCAAACTCAACAACCAGTCGCGAATCGAAGCTGGACGTGGTTCAGCTGCGATCATCGCCGAAGGTACTCCAGACAATCCGGTGATCTTCACTTCGCTGATGGATGACCGTTACGGAGCAGCCAGTGGCACGTTCGACGTGACCAACAACGGCTTCAATACAATCTCCGGGAATACTCCAACCTACGGTGACTGGGGCGGCCTGCTGCTCAATCTTGGAACGCGCGGCTACTTCGAGAACGCGATCTTCGCCTATGGCGGTGGAACGTCTGTCATCGAGGGTGGTGATACCGGCGGTTTCAACGTCATCGAGATTCACGAAGCCGATGCCCGCGTCGCGAACTCCTACTTCGAGTTCAACGCGGCAGGGACTGGCGGGACGGTTGGCGACCGTAACAATCGGGAAACCAACGACGGGGCAACGATTTTTGTCCGCGGTGCCCAGCCGATCATCGTCAACAATGATTTCTCGAATAACCGCGGGTCGATCATCAGCATCGACGTCAACGCGTTGAAGGAAGTTGGAGTCGTAGACACCGGCGCCGCCACACAGCCGGCCAATCGGTTTGACCAGTTCGACGCCAACCAGGGCCCGCTGGTCCGCCTGAACCGGATGGACGTCGACGGAGCGCCGAACAACGCTGTTCTCGGTATGGAAATCCGTGGCGGCGACCTCGATACCGCAACGATCTGGGACGATACCGACATCGTCCACGTGGTCAGCGGCCAGATCCGCAACAACTACACACAGCACCTGTACGGCGGCCTGAAGCTTGTCAGCGACACGGGCGCCAGCCTGGTCGTGAAGATGTCTCCCGGTGCTGGTTTTGAGATCGGTAATCCGGACACCGATAACAACGGCACTCCAGACGACGGGCCGCTGGATATCGATGACCGTATCGGACCGTCGATGCAGATCATCGGGCAGCCTGGTTTCCCGGTCATCATCACCGCTTTGACTGACGACGAAGTCGGCGCCTCGCTCGACACCGACGGTTTTCCACAGACAGACACCAACGCCAATGGTGCTTCCAGTGGAACGCCGGGCCACTGGGACGAAATCCTGTTCGAGAAGTACTCGAACGACACCAACATTCCTGTGATCTTCGAAGCGGAACCGCAACTGACGGGCGGTGTCGACGAGAACCGCACTGTCACTCCGACAACAAACACTGCGGAGTTTCTCGGGAATCTTGCGGCCACTCAGGAGGGCGGGAACGAAGACAACCGGGCTGGATTCGAGATCCACGGCGTGATCTCTCCGGATGCCACGAACGACGTCGACGTCTACAGCTTCAACGCGTTCGCCGGCACGGAAGTCTGGCTGGATATCGACCGCACCAATCCACAACTCGACACCGTTCTTGAACTACTGAATGCCAACGGCCAGGTCATCGCGAGGTCGCAGGACGCGTCATCACTCACGCAGTTTACTGCCCAGCCGAGCAGCCTCACGAAACTCCCATCACTGGGTGGGGACTTCTACGCGACCACGACGCGTGAAGCCGGAATGCGCATCACTCTGCCCGGAAACGCAGGCGAGTCTCAGACGTACTTCCTGCGGATCCGCAGCAATCCTGGCCCGGGCAGCGTCGGTGATCTCGACGGCGGCCTGACCAGTGGTCGTTACCAGGCACAGATTCGACTGCAGCAGGTTGATCAATCGCCGGGGGTGTCCGTCACGTTTGCTGACATCCGCTACGCGACGAACGGTATCCATGTCCGCGGTCTCCCGTACAACAGTCCGCTCACGGGGCAAACAACGGAAACCGGTACGAATGACGCCGCCAACAATACCACCGGAGGCGCGATCAATCTGGGGAATCTGCTGTTCTCAGAAGGCAACAGTTTCAGCGCAGCCGGCAACCTGACCGGTGCCACCGACGTCGACTTCTACCGTTTCCAGATCGACTACCAGAAGATCCAGGAAATCGCCGGTCAGAGCGATGGCGGCAAGACCTGGGCCACGATCATCGATATCGACTGGGCGGACGGGCTGCCACGGCCTGATACGACGATTGCTGTCTTCACACAGGCAGGAGAGTTGGTCTACATCGGTCGGGAATCCAATGTCGCCGACGACCAGGCCGCGCCGGGGCAGGGACAGGATCTCGATGATCTCTCACGCGGCTCTGTTGGCCCGCTCGACCCGTTCATCGGCACGGCGATGTTTGAGGAAGCGTCCGCTGCGGACGAGTTCTACTACCTGGCCGTCTTCAACAATCAGCTGCAACCACAGGCGCTGAACGCCAACGTGTTGAGCGGTTCCGGGAATACGACG
>JAPOLP010000618.1 GCA_029977045.1 Planctomycetota bacterium | reverse complement strand
TGATTTTGTTTTCCGTCTTGTTTAACCCGAAGCCGCAGGCGACGGCGTTTAGACTGGGCAAAAAACGCCGTCGCCTGCGGCTTCGGGTTAAACGACGGTGTCTCTGCCCTATTCGGTGATCGGCAACGGATTGACCGGCTCGTCGTTATTCTCGGGACGGCCTTCGATGTAGAACCAGTTGTGGATTGGCTTGAGAATCTCCAGCGTCTCGGCGAGCAGTGTCTCGTCGAGTGGCTGTTCGGCCCAGTCGACCCACAGGCTGACGCGGTCGGGATTGGCCGAGCCCGTGACGCAGGTTGTAAAGTCCGGATTCGCGATCGAGAACTGCAGTGCGAGTTGCGCGATATCGACGCCTCGCGACGCACAGTGGTCGGCGGCGGCCTTCGCGACCTCGCGGACTTTCGCCGTCGCCTTGTGCCACGGCGGCAGCGGAGCACTCGTCAGCAGGCGAGCGGAAAACGGCGCGGCGTTCATCAGGCCGACACTCTTCTCCTGGCAGAGCGGCACCAGTTCGAGCGCCATATCGTTCTGCAGCGTGTAGTGGTTGTACGTCAGCAGGACGTCGATGTCCGAGTTGGCGAGCACGTACTTGAACATCTTCATCGGGTAGCCGCTGACGCCGACGAAGCGGACCTTGCCCTTCTCGACCTGCTTCCGGAGCGCCGGCAGCGTCTCCTCGACGATCTGCGACATCTCGACGAATTCCAGATCGTGGCACAGCACGATGTCCAGGTAGTCGACCTTCATCCGTTCGAGCGAGATGTCGACGCTCTCTTCGACTCGGCGGGCACTGAAATCAAAGTGCTGGCCGGCGTAGCGACCGAGCTTCGTCCCGAGGTAATAGCTGTCGCGGGGAATTTCCGGCAGGACGCGTCCGAGCAGCATCTCGCTCATCCCGCGCCCGTAAAACGGCGAGGTGTCGATGAAATTCATGCCGCGTTCGATCGCGACATGCACGCTACGGAACGCCTCACTTAGGTCGACGCTGCGGAACTCCTGCCCGAGCGACGACGCTCCGAACGACAGCGTCGTGAACTCCATGCCCGTGTTTCCGAGCGTTCGTTTCTGCATGACTCGCCTTCCAGGTGATTGCCAATTCGCCTCGCGATGCACGCACTTTAGACGGTGCGATTGTGATTGCACGCGAGTGGCGTCTGGGAGTAGCTGAACACTGCAGCGAGCGTTTGCCAGGGCCTGCGTCCCGTAGCGAAAGTCGCGCAGACTTTCGGCGGTTGCAGGTGCCGCGATCGAAACTCTGCGCGAGTTTCGCTACGAAACATCGCGACGCTCAGCTCGAATTCCTTCGGCTCTTGAAAGGTCGACTCGCCTATTCGCCACCCGGCGAGTGCAGCAGGATGACCATGCCCAGCGGGGGCAGGTTGAGTTTGAGGCTGTGCTCGCGGCCGTGCGACGGTTCGTCGTTGGCTGTCAGCGTGCCCCAGTTGCCGACGTTGCTGCCTTCGTACAGCTCGGAATCACTGTTGAGCAGTTCGACATACTCGCCCGCGTGCGGAACGCCGATCTGGTACTCGTACCGCACGACCGGCGTGAAGTTCAGGGCGACGACGATCGTCTGGCCATTCCGAGCGTACCGACAGAACGAGTAAATGCTGTTCGCCGAGTCGTCAGCTTCGATCCACGAGAAACCTTCGGGCGAACTGTCCAGTTCGTGCAGCGCGGGATAGTCGCGGTACAGGCGGTTGAGGTCGCCAATCAGCTTCTTCACGCCGTCGTTGAACGGGAAGCGGAGCAGACACCAGTCGAGCTGGCTCTCGTGATCCCACTCGTCGAACTGCCCGAATTCGCCGCCCATGAACAGCAACTTCTTGCCGGGCATTGTGTACTGATAGCCGAACAGGAGTCGCAGATTCGCGAACTTCTGCCAGTCGTCGCCTGGCATCCGGCGGATCAGCGAGCCTTTGCCGTGCACCACCTCGTCGTGTGAGAGCGGCAGCACGAAGTTCTCGCTGAAGGCGTACAGCCAGCGTAATGACAGCTCGTTCTGGTGAAACTGGCGGTGAATGGGCTCGCGTCCGATGTACTGCAGCGAGTCGTGCATCCAGCCCATGTCCCACTTCATGCTGAAGCCGAGCCCGCCGTCATAAACCGGCTTCGAGACGCCGCCCCAGGATGTCGATTCCTCGGCAATCGTCAGCACGCCGGGGAACTCGCCATGCACCTTCGTGTTGAAGTCCTTCAGAAAGTCGACCGCTTCCAGGTTCTCTCGCCCGCCGAACTGGTTGGGTACCCACTGGCCTTCTTCACGCGAGTAGTCCAGATAGAGCATCGAAGCGACCGCGTCGACGCGCAGGCCGTCGATGTGGTACTGGTCGAGCCAGAAGCGACCGGACTCGTACAGGAACTCGCGGACCTCATGCCGACCGTAGTTGAAGATGTACGTGTTCCAGTCCGGGTGGAACCCTTTCCGCTCGTCTTCGTGTTCGTACAGAGCGGTGCCGTCGAAGCGAGCCAGTCCGTGCGGGTCCGTCGGAAAGTGAGCCGGCACCCAGTCGATGATCACGCCGACGCCGTGCTGATGGCAGTAGTCGACGAACCACCGGAACTCGTCCGGCGTTCCGAAGCGGCTGGTCGGGGCGAAGTAGCCGGTGACCTGATAGCCCCACGATCCGTCGAACGGGTACTCGGCCATCGGCATCAGTTCGATGTGCGTGTAACCGAGTTCGGTGACGTACGAAACAAGCTGCTCAGCCAGTTCGCGGTAGGTGTGGTACCGCCGACCGCCCCAGGGCCGCTTCCACGACGCGAGCTGCACTTCGTAGATCGAGACCGGCTGTTCGAGATAGTTCGTCTCGCGTCGCTGAGCCATCCAGTCGCCGTCGGACCACTGATACTGATTCAGGTCGTGAACGATCGACGCCGTTTTCGGCGGCAGCTCGCAGTAGAACGCCAGCGGGTCGGCTTTCGTCAGCAGGTCGCCGGACTTCGTGCGCACGCTGTACTTGTAAGTCGTGCCTGGGCCGGCGCCCGGAATGAAGCCGCTCCACACGCCGCTGTCGCTGGAGTTCAGCCAGTCGTGCCCGTGCTGCCAGCCGTTGCCGTCGGTCAGCACGCAGACTTCGGTTGCGTTCGGTGCCCAGACTGCAAAGCGAACCCCGGAGACTCCGTCACGAGTCTCAACGTGAGCCCCCAGCCGTCCATAAAGTTTGTGTTCCATGCCCCCGCCCGGCTTCGATGCCAACAGATCCGCACGCACGTCGAGAATCTCGGATTCCGATTGTGTGTGCTGGCCCGCGTGCGTGTCCTGCGTCGTTGTATTCACTGCTGCCGCCCTGCTGAAGTCACTGAGCCCGATCTGCGAGCGTCTGATCAGGTCGATCGAAGTCGCGCAGCGCGGCCCTGGCCCGTCGAGTTTCAAGGTGCGGCAACATATTCGCCTCAGCGAATCCCGAAATGGCAACGTTTGCCATGAGCCGTCCAGGAAGTCTCTCCGCGTCCGAATCAGGAACTTATGGCCACGAGAAAGCACGAAAGGACACAAAAAGAGAACACGGAATGCGGGTGCTCTTTTCGTGGCTTTTCGCGCTTTTTTGTGGCGACTCAGACAGTCAAATTCCGGGGTCGCCTGGAAAATCGCACGCCGTCCGGTCGTGCGTTGTGTGGCCCGCGAAGACCGGACGGCTCGCGCCGTTCCGCTAAACTGGGCGTCGATGCTCGGTTAACCGCGGATTAGGCCGACGGCGCGTCCGGCTTTGGCGAAGGCGTCGATGGCGGCGGTCAGGTCGTCCTGTGAGTGGGCGGCGGACATCTGGGTGCGGATTCTGGCTTTGCCCAGCGGGACGACCGGATACGAGAACGCGATCACGTAGACGCCCTCGGCCAGCAGGGCGTCGGCGAGTTCGACCGCCGGAGCGGCGTCGCCGATCATCACGGGAATGATCGGGTGCTCGCCAGGCAGCAGGTTGAAGCCGAGCTTTGTCATCTCCTCGCGGAAGAACCGGGTGTTATTCCGCAGCCGCTCACGCAGCTCGCCCGAGCCGCCGACCAGGTCCAGCGCTTTCAGCGACGCGGCGACGATTGGCGGGGCGACGGAGTTCGAGAACAGGTACGGCCTCGATCGCTGCCGCAGGTACGAGACGATCTCTGTCCGGCCGCTCGTGTACCCACCGCTCGCTCCGCCGAGTGCCTTGCCCAGCGTGCCCGCCACGATGTCAATACGGCCGCGAACGCCGAAGTGATCCGGCGTGCCGGCTCCGTTCGGACCGACGAAGCCGACCGCGTGCGAATCGTCTACCATGACCAGCGCATCGTACTTATCCGCGAGTTCGCAGATGGCCGGCAGATTCGCCAGGTAGCCGTCCATCGAG
>JAPOLP010000448.1 GCA_029977045.1 Planctomycetota bacterium | reverse complement strand
TGCGTTTGAGAATCGGATGAAGTTTCAGCGGCGGCATTGTGATCAGTCCCGAACGGCTCTCGATGGACGAGAGTGTGTCCGTGCGTGGTTGAGTTGTCATCAGACGTCTTTGCGGCAGGGATCGAGAAAACCGGTGTAAACGGCAGAATCGACGTCATCCCTTTCGCTGATCGCTGTCGAACTTAGTGGAAACCGGAGTCGATGTCTCAGGCCGTTCGGGGCTCGAAACCTGCCTCGGGCGGGCGCCGCCGCCGCGAAGTGTTTAGAGCCTTGATACTCGCTGACCGCAGCCTCGCTCGGGTGAGATCGGCATTGTCGGTCGAATTGCGATGACCCATAATCGCCCGTGTCGTCGGAAACCTTGGATTCCGGCGCCGCGACACACAGTCAACCCGGTTCGGTGTATCCATAGCTCGAAGCCCGGGTTCGGTACTGAGAATTCACTGGAAGGAGCCTCAAAGATGCCCATTTTTGACGACAATTCTCTGTCCATCGGGCGCACGCCGCTTGTGCGACTTAACCGGCTGACCGAAGGGCTGGGAGCGACGGTGCTGGCCAAGATCGAAGGCCGCAACCCGGCGTACAGCGTCAAATGCCGCATCGGTGCCTCGATGATCTGGGAAGCCGAAAAGTCCGGCGAACTGAAGCCCGGAATGCACGTCGTCGAGCCCACAAGCGGCAACACCGGGATTGCTCTGGCTTATGTCTGTGCCGCGCGTGGCTACAAGCTGACACTCACAATGCCGGACACGATGTCGCTCGAACGCCGCATGATGCTCAAAACGTTTGGCGCGGAACTCGTCCTGACGCCAGGCGCCGAGGGCATGAAGGGAGCGATCAGCAAGGCGGAAGAGCTGGCAGCTCAGGACGGCTACTACATGCCTCAACAGTTCAAGAACCCTGCGAACCCGAAGATTCACGTCGAGACAACCGGTCCGGAAATCTTCAACGACACCGACGGCAACGTTGACTACTTCATCGCCGGTGTCGGGACGGGCGGGACGATCACGGGCGTCAGCCGGTACCTCAAGCAGGAAAAGGGGCTGAGCGTCACGTCGATCGCCGTCGAGCCGGTCGAAAGTCCTGTTCTGTCAGGCGGCTCGCCAGGTCCGCACAAGATTCAGGGGATCGGAGCCGGCTTCGTACCGGACATTCTCGACATGTCGCTCGTCGACGAAGTCGTGCAGGTCAGCAGCGAGGAAGCGTTTGCGATGTCGCCGCGACTCGCCAAGGAAGAGGGCATCATCGCGGGCATTAGTTGCGGCGCAGCTGTGACTGCCGCTTTGAAAGTGGCGGCCCGACCGGAAGCGGCTGGTAAAACGATCGTCGTCATTCTGCCGGACTCCGGCGAACGCTACCTGTCGACGGCTCTGTTCGATTACGCAAAGGAGTAGGCGGTCGGTTTCTGACTGCTCGATGTGAAAACGAAAACGCCCGCGTTTCTGTGTGAGACGTGGGCGTTTTCCGTTTGGCCGCAGATGCGATCAGCGATTCGCTTTCTTTCGCCGGGCATTCTGAAAGTTGTCGGTAAAGGGTGGCTTGTCGAATGTTGAGCCGTCGCGGGTGACTCGTGGGTCTCCGGTGTCCTTCAGGACGGTCATCAGACGCGTCGAAAGTTGCTTTCGAGCATCGGCGTACGCGGGATCGTCGGCGACGTTCTTGATCTGGTGTGGGTCGTTCTTCAGATCGTAAAGCTCCTCGGCGGGACGTCGTCCGAAGGCGATGTCGAAGTACCGGTCGATGCCTGGATCGTTGCGGTGATCGATGATCCAGGCTTTTGTCGGGCTGGCGTCGAGGTCGCCGAAGGCTCCGAACGTGTTGTTCGTCAGCTCGTTTGTCGACGGGAATGGCGCGGCAGGCTGACCGAATCCGGCGGCGGTGCCCATCGGCCAGCGATCGGGCTTGAAGTTGCGGATGTAGAGGAAGTCCTTCGTCCGAATTGCTCGCTGTGGATACGGCAGGTTGTCGGTGCGGGCTCGCGCGACGTGGCGCTCGCGACCAACGATGACTGAGTCGCGTGACGGGTCGACCTGGCCACTCTTCGCAGATTTGAGAACGGGGATCAGGTTGCGACCGGTCATGACGTCTGGGAGTTCCTGTCCGGCGGCCGCCAGGAACGTTGGTGCGAGATCGGGAAGCATGACGAAGTCGTCGACGACTCGACCGGGATTAGCCGTGCCGGGAAATCTGATCGCCAGCGATACGGCGACGCCGAAGTCGTACAGGTTGCACTTGCCGTTGGGAAAGCCCGGTGCTCCGTGATCGCCGCTGACTGCGATCAGTGTCTGGTCGAGTTCGCCGATTCGTTCCAGCTCTTCAATCAGCACTCCGAGGCCTGCATCGAAGGCCTGGATCTCGCCGAGGTAGTCAGCGATGTCTTCCCGGACGACGGGTACGTCCGGCAGAAACGGCGGTAGCTTGCCCTTCAGGTCGTCGGGGTTCAGGCCCCAGAGCTTCTTTCCGGATCCAGCGATCCACTTGCGGTGGCAGTTCGTCGGGCCGAACCAGTAGCAGAACGGCGACTTGCCATTCCGTTTGGAGAGGAAGTCGCGGAAGTTGCCGCGGACCTGGTCGAGCAGCGTTTGCTTTGCGGCTTCGATGTCGTCAGCTTTGGACGCGTTCTGCGAGAAGCCGTTAAAGCCGCTGCCAGCTCGGTTGTACGCCTCGTCGGCGGTAAACGGCGCGTTCGCTGGAGTGCCCGGTCCCCAGACTTTCCATGTGTAGCCGATGTGATATCCAGCGTCGCGCAGTCGCACGGGAAACGTCGGAATGCTGTAGTCCCAGACGGCTCCCTGCAGGATTGCTCCGCGGCCTGTCCGCCAGAAGTACTGCCCGGAGAGAATCGAACTGCGGCACGGCGTGCAGGACGGAGCGTTCACGAACGCGTTACGGAACAGAACGCCTTCCCGCGCGATGCGGTCGAAGTGCGGCGTGCTGACGAGATCGCTGAGCCCGCCTGGTTCGAGCTTCGCATACGCACTCGCATACCGTCCCCAGTCGTCGGCAAAGGCGAACAGGATGTTTGGCCGATCGTTAGCGGACGTGCGGATGGTCGACGCACAAAGGCAGACCAGCGTGAGCGAGAATCGGAGAAGAGGGCGTCGGAAGCGAAGGGGCCATACGGTGTCGGTGCGCATGAGTTGAGCCTCGGCATGGCAGAGTAGCAGGGTATCCCAGCAGGACGAGGCGGCACGGTAAGTCAGGGAGACGTTCGGTTTCCACTGGTGCGACGAGGTCCGGGCGCATCGCGTGCATAAATGCGGGTGGCCGGCGGCTGGAGCGAGGTACGAGCGAAGCCCCGGCTCAGAAGTTTTGTCACGACACGCTCGACCAGAGTTTGCCCCGGGGCTTCCCTCGCAGGCTCGGTCCAGCCCCGGCCACCTGCTGTGTAAGTGCCGGTTGCTCGTTTACGCGAGTTGAAAGACGGGCAGGGCACTCAGGGTGTGGAGAACAGTGGCGAGGCGGTCGTTCTGGCTGGCTGCGGAGCTGCTCGCTGATTCGAGAAGTGACTGCCGGGCCGCAGTCGGCAGCGGGACGGCGACGAGCAAGCGTTCGAGCCAATCGAGCAGGGCTTCCGGCTGGGTGGCATTGTTTTGAGCGGCCAAGGCTGCGAGGTCTCCGCCAGCGAACCGCGTCTTGTCGGAATGCAGCACGGAGCCGATCAGGTTGGCGCGTCCGAGCAGTGTCGACGTGTTGATCCACGTACGGCCTCCGTCCCAGCCTTTGACGTTTGGTGGGTAAAAGACGGAATGGCCGAGCTCATGCAGGCCGTCGGCGACGAGGTTGAGATTCGTCGTCGCTTCGAGCGATCGCAGCAGTCCGATCAGCAGTTCGACCGGCGATCGCAGTCGGCGGGCGATCGAGTGTTCCGAGAAGAACAGGTTACTGCCGAGCAGCCGTTCGATGACGGGAGCGACCTGCAGGTCAGATTCACGAAACAGGCGAGCCAGTGGCGCGATCAGTTCGGGTGTCGCTGCGGGCTCGTCGAACATGAAGAAGCGGATCAGTTTGCCGACGATGAACTCGGGGCAAGACGACTGCGCGAGGACGATGTCGACGCCGTCTTCTCCGGAGAACTCGCCCTGCTGGCCGAGGATCGATTTCTGTCCGGAGTCGTGCTGGTAGCGGTTGAATCGGAACGTGTCGCGGCGGACTTCCCAGCCGGTGAAGCAGCGGGCGAGTTCCTGCACGTCTTTTTCCGAGTAGTTCCCCTCGCCCAGGCAGAACAGCTCCATCAGCTCGCGAGCGAAGTTCTCGTTCGGGTGTGCCTTGCGGTTCGTTGCCGAGTCCAGGTAAATCAGCATCGCCGGGTCGCGGGCGATCGCGTGTGCCATGTCGGCAAAGCTGCCCAGCGAGTGGCGTCGCAGTAACTGGTTCTGAGCGAACATCAGTGCCGAATCGGTGACCTTGTCGGCTCCCGTCGCGAAGTGCCCGTGCCAGAAGAGTGTCAGCTTCTCCAGCAGCGGCGTCTCGGTGTTGAGCATCCGGTGCAGCCACCAGGCTGCGAGGGTGCGTGCGTTTCCTGTGGCCAGCATCGCGCGAGCCAGCGGGTCGGTGGACGCGTCGTCTTGAGAAGCGGCAAGTGCCCGACCGACGAGATCGCTGACGACGTCGGATGGCGGCTTCGCAACAGCTGCGGTCAGCTCCTGATCTGTCGCGCCGAATCCTGCTCGACGAAACAGGTGGGCGGCCCGTCGGGCATCCCATGGTTGCTCAGTCGAGGGTTCGTACGGCGACCAGGCCCAGTCGGGATCGACAGTGAAAAGAGTGCTCATCTGCATTGCGGTCCGTTGGTCTGAATCCGGTGCGACGTTTTCCGACGATGATAGCCGGCACGGTCGGGATTGTTACTCGCGCAGCGGTAGCGAAGTTTCAGTGCCGCTTCCGTAATGCTGCAGCAGATCAAGTGTCCGGTTGCGGAGCGAAATCGCTGGCCGCTGGCCTGCACCTACGTGGCGTCGGGCTGGGCGGAAGGTGTCACGGACAGCTTCTTCCACGCTTCCGATGCCTCTTTGAGTCGCCGCTGAGCGTGCTCATCGTCCGGGTTCGCTTCGGCGTGGCGAGTCAGAACGGAGACCGCTTCGCCGAGGGCAGCTTTCGCGCCTTCGAGATCATTGACCGACTGCAGATAGAAACTGCGGCCCCGGAGAGATGCGGCAAGCGCGAGCTGATGCACGGCCACAGTTGGAAATCGAAGCACGAGCGTCCGTTGAAGATCGATGGCGCGCCCGAAGTCTTCGTCGGCCTGGGCGTCGTCGCCTGCCGCACGCATCTGGAATCCTCGCCGGATCAGAGCGCTGGCCATCAGCGTCTGGTACTCGGCGAAGTCAGGAAATGCAACGAGCAGTCCTTCGCAAATCTCGATCGAGCGGCTGACACGATCGGCGTACATCGGATCAGACTCGCCTGGCGTTGGGCTCCAGACGCGAAGACACAGCGTATCAG
>JAPOLP010001147.1 GCA_029977045.1 Planctomycetota bacterium | reverse complement strand
GGTAGGACTTCACCAGAAGCGCATTCTGCACGCGAGGAATCAGGTCCTGCGCATCCAGTGGCTTGTTCAGAAAGTCCGTCGCTCCCAGTTGCAGCGCTTTCAGTTTCAAACTGCGGTCCGTCGTCGCGGTCAGGATCAGAATCGGCATGTGTGCGAAATGAGGATCCGCTCGCAGCGCTTCGAGAATCTGCAGGCCATCGACATCCGGCATCATCATGTCGAGCAGCAGCAGGTCCGGCGAAGTCTCGTACAATCGCGTCAAGGCCCGCGTCGAGTTGGTCTCGACAACAAAATCGTTGTAGCCAACGGCGCTCAGATGGGCGCAGACCAGCTTGGCGTTCAACGCAACATCGTCGACGACCATGATCCGATAGTGACGCGCTTCCCGGTCACATCTGGGAAAGCCAGACGTCAGCCGCGACGCATCGAGCCCCGCTGCTGGTGACTTGGTGAGTTCGCGATCAGACAAACGATCGATCGATGCCTCACTCGAAGCAGAATCTGTAGTCAGCAAAGAGTCCATAATCGCAAAACGGTTTCTATTCGGTATGAAGTGCCGCTGCTGGCAGCTTACGTATTCGAGTTACCAAACAGCTGCTGGTTCTTCCGTGGGAATATCAACTCGCATGGCCAGCTCATCGAGCAGGCGCAGCGACTGCATGATTTCGTCGTACTGCTCGGTTTCGACGTACTGTTCCAGTTGCCGACCTGGTTTGGTGAAGCCGTCGAATCCAGCCCCTCCCGCTGTTCCAACCAGATCATGGGCCAGCCTCCTGAGAGTACTGGCGTCTCTATTGAGCGCGGCCTGTCGCATGCGAGGCAGGCTGTTGTCCAACAGCTGTCCAAAGTCCTGGACGATCTCCAGGAACACCGGATTCTCAATGGGGAGCGTCGACGGGATCAGGTTCTCCGGACGGCCGTCGCGGCCCGATACTGACTGCTGGCCTGCCAGGCTGATCGTGTCAGGCTGAACCCACGAAGCCACATGGCGAATCAGTTCTTCGGCGACGATTGGCTTGGTGACGTAGTCGGTGCAACCTGCTTCCAGGCATCGCTCCCGGTCGCCTTTCATGGCGTGGGCGGTCAAGGCAACGATCGGCGTGTGATTGCCGCGGTCGCGCAGCGTGCTGGCTGCCGCGTATCCGTCAACGACCGGCATCTGCATGTCCATCAGAATGACGTCGTAGTTCTCGGTCTCTGCCTTGTTGACGGCGATGGCACCATTCTCTGCAAGATCGACGGAAGCCGCGCCTGCCTGCATCAACAGTGCCGTGATCAGCTTCTGATTAATCAGTCCGTCTTCGGCGAGCAGAACTCGAACCCCGGACAGGCGGCTTTCATCGTCTGCTGCCACATCCACCCGTGGCGAACTGGAGATTGCGTCGGTCGGTGGCGCTTCCAGCATCTCGATATCCGAAAGGTCGCCTGCATCGACCGTCAGGCTGAAACAGCTTCCCGCACCGATTTCGCTCTCGACGGTAATGTCGCCGCCCATGGCCGTTGCCAGGCGGCGACTGATTGATAGACCGAGTCCCGTCCCGCCGAAACGCCGCGTGACCGAGCTATCCGCCTGCGAAAACGGAGTGAAGATCGTCTGCAGTTTGTCTTCCGGAATTCCAATCCCCGTATCGACAACGTCGACTCGAAGCACGCTCCGCCAGTCATCAGCGGGCTCGATGCTGGCAATCAGACGCACGGCCCCCTGTTCGGTGAACTTGATGGCGTTGCCGGTCAGGTTCATCAGTGTCTGCCGCAGTCGAGTCGGGTCGGTGCGAATGGTCTCTGGCACGGGGCCAGACCACTCAAACGTCAGTTCGATTCCCTTCTCCGCTGCCCGGACACGCAACACGCTGATCACTTCCGCGAGCAGGTCGTGCGGCGAGTAATCCAGATATTCGAGTTCCAGGTGCTCGGATTCGATCTTCGAGAGATCGAGGATGTCGTTAATCAGCGTCAGCAGATGGCTTCCGCTGGTCT
>JAPOLP010000900.1 GCA_029977045.1 Planctomycetota bacterium | reverse complement strand
TCATGCTGACGCACCACTCACGAGCTTGTAGCACGCACCACAAAAGAGCGCCAGCCATCCAGCCTGCCTCCCCTGCCCAAAGTGCGCGCTGGCCCTGGATCTCAACTGGGTATCTTGCAGATCTTTGGACGGCAGCCTTGAGCTGTGTCGAGGACGGTCTCTCCATGTACTTTCTAGGATATCGCTTCCCGGAGACCGATAACGAAGCGATGGCAGCGATTCTCGGCAAAGTCAAATCGTGTCGAGGACGAAGCGGAATTAATGTCGTCCTCGGGCCTGATATCAATCACACCCATGTACGCCGACTTGATGGCCTATTTCGACACGCAGACATTCAGGCGACGCACCCGATTCCGTTGTTCGCCCAAGACTTCATGACCGTCTACGCGATGAATTCGGCCAATGATCAGAGAGGCTGAGGCCGACTAGCTCCACGCAATCTTTGAGATATTGCCTGCCAAAAGCTGCGGACCGGCGGTTTGTGACCGGAGTCTGCGTCTAAGATCGCTATTCCGCTGTGACCTGCAGGTGGCCGTCGCAGTGTTTGCAGGCGACTTTCTTGTCGAGGTACTTCGGGGCCAGGCGGATTTCTTTGGAGCAGTGGGGGCAGTCGGAGTAGAAGGCTCGTGTGCGGATGCGCGGGTCGGTGACGTCGAGCTTGAACTGGCCCTGGCAGAACTTGCACGCGACGACCTTGCCCAGGTACTTGCGGCTGATGCGGAGTTCGTCCTCGCAGTGCGGACAGAGAATGTGGAAGCCGGCCACTTTGACTGATGCCACGTCGCTGATCTCCTTCAGCTCGAAAAATCCCGGTATCTCGACATCGCTGCGGTACAGGTCGGGGTTCAGCAGCGCGCGGCAGTACTGACAGTGAACCAGGTTCGCGGGCATGTCCTGACCACAGTCGGGACACGGACCTCCGGGCCAGGCAGGCATTGTCAGAACCTCGATTTCTTTTTTCGCGTGACAGAAGATGGCGGCGATTGCCCGAATTCCCCGTCTGACGCAACTCCCTGCGTCTGAGTTTCCAGGATTCCGCGATTGCCGCCAGACAACCGCGACGCAGCATCGTCCAGACCGTCGTTTCTGTCCAGAAGGCTGGCTCGGAGGACCAACCGCCCCAGCGAAACGAGCTGAAGCCGAACGGTTCACAGGCTCTGAAAATGCGGCCAGACTCCGCGAAACTGAATCAGGCTCGAGTGACGACGGGCCATCTGATCGGGAATTCTCACAAGCCAGGTCATCATTGAGGAGAAGCTGTGATGCTGCGTCCGTTGCTGGTTGCGTTTTTGATTTCCGCGAGTGCCCTGCTGCCGGGAACTGTCGGGCCGTCAGTCGCGGCGGCGGATGCAGGACTCTGGACGCTCGGTAATCTGGACGCGTTGAAAGCCGCTCCGGAAATGCAGTGGCTCGACAGCGACAGCCCGATCCGGTCGCTGACGTATCGCAACGAGCCCTTTAACGGGACGCCCACCGACGTGTTCGCGTTTTACGCGACACCGGGTTCCGTGTCAGGAAACGCGAAGCTCGACAAAAACCTGCCGGCGGTCGTGCTGATTCACGGTGGCGGCGGAACCGCGTTTGCCGAGTGGGTCTGGCTGTGGGCAAAACGAGGATACGCGGCGATCGCGATGGACCTCTCAGGACGGCGTGCGTCGGCTCCCGAGTTCGATCCGCAGACTCGCGAGCTGAACGTCGTTCGGAATCACCGCGACATCATCCGGACGCGACTCCCGCACGGCGGCCCCGAAGCCGATCACGTCTCGAAATTCACCAACGCCGGAGGCGACCTGTCCGACGACTGGCAGATTCACGCGGTCGCAGCGGTCATCCGGGCGCACTCGCTGATTCGCAGCTTTCCGGAGGTCGACGCTGAACGGACCGCCGTCACGGGGATCAGCTGGGGCGGTTACCTGACGTGCCTGACCGCGTCGATCGACAGCCGCTTCAAAGCCGCCGTGCCGGTTTATGGCTGCGGGTTCCTGTACGATGGCGAGTCCGTCCAGCGGTCGCTGATCGACGCGCTGCCGGAGGCACAGCGAGCTGACTGGATTCAGCGCTACGACCCGTCTGCCTGGCTGCCGCAGTGCCGCGTACCGATCCTCTTCGTGAACGGCACGAACGATAAGCACTACCCGCTGGTGAGCTACGATCGCTGTTACGACCAGGTACCAGGACCGAAGGCGATCCGCATCGAAGTCAACATGCGGCACAGCCATCCCGCCGGCTGGGAGCCGCAGGAGATCGGCCTGTTCATCGATCAGAAACTGCGCGGTGGCGATCCGCTGCCGACAATTGGCAGGCCGCAGATTGAGAACGGAGTTGCCTCGGCAACGGTCGAGTCGAAGCTGCCGCTGAAGCAGGCTCAAGTGCACTTCACCACCGACGACGGCCCGCTGATCGATCGAAAGTGGCAGAGCGTCGATGCGACTTTGAAGTCAGGCCGCGTCACGGGACAGGTACCCGACAAGGCCAGCATCTGGCTGCTGTCGGTCACCGACTCACGAGGTGCGATGGTCAGTTCCGAGATCGTCATAGCGGATTGATTCCGGCCTTCGCTCGTAGCTGGATTCGGTCGTCGCCCTGCTGCGGCGAGGCTCCCGTCCGTGCTTCGTTGCGAAATTCCGATCAACCGGTTCTGATGGCTGGCCATCGTTCACGAAACTGCATTCGAGACCGGGGAACGCCTGACCGATGAGACGAATTGCGTTGCTGAGTGGCCTGCTGTTGCTGCTGCCGACTGTGTGTCTGGGTGCAGAAACAGCCGGTGAAACAGGCGAAGAACTTCGCGGCCTGGCGGCGATCGACTGGGCGATCATCGGGCTGTACGTCGTCGCAACGCTGGGCCTCGGCTGGTGGTACAGCCGGCGGCAGACGTCGACCGAGGAATACTTCGTCGGCTCGGGAAAGATGAACCCGTTCCTGGTCGGCGTCTCGCTGTTCGCGACGCTACTGAGCACGATCTCGTACATGTCAATGCCGGGCGAGGCTCTGGGCAAGGGCCCGGTCAACATGTTGAACATGTTCGCGCTGCCGTTCGTTTTTGCGATCGTCGGCTTCGTACTGCTGCCGGTTTATATGAAACAGCGAGTCACCAGCGCATACGAACTGCTGGAAGAGCGGCTGGGCCTGAGTATCCGG
>JAPOLP010000907.1 GCA_029977045.1 Planctomycetota bacterium | reverse complement strand
GGGTTGATTAAGAGAGCCAGAAATTGGGCCGGTTCAACAGCTTTCGGTCGTAGTAGTAGTGTGGCGTGCAAATACAGGAACGCGGCGGAGTTCATGATTCCGTGGCAGAAGCTGGTCAGGGATTTTCGCGTGGCTTCGTTGTCCGCTGTGCCGGCTGCGGTCCAATGCTTGTGCAGAGCGGTCAGTGTGTCGAGGCTGAGTTGTCGTTCTTCGGAAGTCGGAGGGCGGCTCATCGCGAGTCGGTAGGCCTCGTCGATCTGCGGTCCCGCGTCTGCCCCAGCGGCAGCGATGACTTGATCGGCGAAGTGGCCTGCGAGGTCGTGGACCATCGCGTTGTTGAGCAGGTGCAGGGCTTGCGGGGCGACGATGGCTTCGCTGCGTTCGAGGCAGTTGGGGCTCATCTGCGGGAAGTCGAAGTTTTCGAGCAGCGTTGGGATCTTTGTGCGGCGTTGCTGGACGAAGATGCTGCGTCGCCAGCCTGCTGCGGATCGCCTGGATGTGATCAGACCGCCGGTGGCTTCGTTGACTCCATCTGGCGGGCCAAAAGGTGTCAGGTCGAGCTGGCCGGAGATGCTCAGAAGTGTGTCGCGGAGTGCTTCGCCATCGAGACGTCGCAGCGAGGTACCGTAGAGCAGTTGCTGGCGGTCTTCGTCGGTCAGGAGTTTGCCGTCTGGCAATCGAACGTCCTCAATGGCGGACGACTGTTGCCAGGTTTGCGAAGTCAGAATCTGACGGTGCAGCCACTTGATACTCCAGCCGTTGCGGACGAACTGGACCGCCAGCCAGTCGAGCAGTTTGGGGTGCGTTGGCCGTTCGCCGGTCGTGCCGAAGTTACCAACGGTTGCGACGAGACCTCGACCGAAGTGGTGCTTCCAGATTCGGTTAACGAGGACTCGCGCAGTCAGCGGATGATCCGGCTGCGTCAGCCAGCGGGCCAGGGCGAGACGCCGTCCGGTTTTGTTTGAGTCAGCATCGGGGGCTTCGATCTGGAATTTGAAACCGGGCGATTTCAGGACCACGGGAACGTTCGGTTCGACCGGCGGTCCTGGCGTCAGGTAGTTGCCTCGCCGCAGCAGGTAACTCGGAGACGGCTGGCCTCGGGACCAGAGTGCGCGAATGCGAGGCTCGGACGGTTTGCTGGCGTTGAGCTGCTCGATCTGTTTTTTGAGAGCCGCCTGTTTGTCGGCGTCCTGCTCCGCCGCGGCCTGCTTCTGCAGCGTGGCGATCTGGGCGTCGATGTCCTGAATCTGCTTCTGCCAGGCGGTTCGTTCGGCAGTCGTGACGTGAGGGAGTGAGCGCGGGCCGTCGGACTTCAGCCAGTCGTGCTCGTCGTACGCGTCTTTGAAGATTGCCGTCAGGCTGTAGAAGTCGTGCTGGGTCAGCGGGTCGAACTTGTGATCGTGGCAGCGGGCGCATTGCAGTGTCAGGCCGAGGATCGCGGAACCGAAAACCTGCATTTCGTCAGCGACGATTTCCAGGCGGTCGGGTACGAAGTTGGTGATGTTGGCGAACGTGCGGTCGGGCGTTGTCCGCAGGAAGCCCGTCGCAACCAGGTTGTCGTACAACTCGGGAGTGATCTCGTCCGCGTGTTCGTAATCTGCCAGTTCGTCGCCAGCGATCTGTTCGAGCAGGAAGCGGTCGTACGGCTTATTGCTGTTGAACGACCGAATGACATAGTCGCGGTATCGCCAGAAATGCGGACGAACGCGGTCTTCGTTCTGGGCTCCTTCCGAATCCGCATACCCGGCGGCATCGAGCCAGTAGCGTGCCCAGCGTTCTCCGTAACGTGGTGAGTCGAGCAGTCGGTCGATCAGGTTCGGCCACGCGTCTGCAGAGTTGTCGGCAAGAAATCCGTCAGCGAGTTCGCGTGACAGCGGTAGCCCGGTCAGGTCGAAGCTGACGCGCCGCAGGAGCGCGACGCGGTCAGCTCCAGGAGCGAAGGACAGCCCAGTCTCGCGGAGCTTCGCGAGGACGAATGCGTCAATCGGGTTGAGTGGTTCTTCCACTCCCTCGATCGATGGAATCTCAGGCAGCCTGGGCGGCTGGAATGACCAGAAGTTGCGAGCGTCGGGGGCGACTTCCTGCGCCTGAGAAAGAGACTGCGTTTCAGCCGCGTCGGCTTCCGGCAGGCCGGCCCGGATCCAGTCTTCCAGCGTTCGCAGTTCAGAACTCGTCATCGGTTTGACGCTGACCGAGACCAGCCGGCGGCGGGGAGGCATCTCTTCGTTGTGTATGCGCTGAATGAGCCGGCTGTCTTCTGGCTTGCCTGGCACGACGACAGGTCCGGACTTGCTGCCCTTGAGAATCGACGCACGCGTTAGCAGGTCGAGACCGCCTTCCTGCAGTCGGGTTCCGTGGCACGCGGTGCAGCGGAGCAGCAGGATCGGGATCACGTCGTGCTGAGTGAGCCGTCGCTCTTTACCCGCTGACTGGAAATGAGCTCCACTTTCGAGCCACTTGCTGAACTCGGCGATCTGAGCGTCACTCAACGGCGGCTCGTCTTCTGGCGGCATCTCGCGAGATGTGACGTGCTCAAGCAGGAGGCTCGACGCCGGGCGGTCGCGATCGATGATTTCGCCTGAGTCTCCCCCGGCGAGAATGCCGGTCTGCGAGGAGAGGTCAAGGCCGCCCTCGCGGCGTGCCGGGCTGTGGCACTTGAGGCAGTGTTTTTTGACGAGGCCGGCGACGGACGATTCGTAGGAGATGGTTGGCGTAGATGAAGTTTCGGCTGAGAGGGCGTCACGCCAAGCGAGGAAGCCGCATACCGCAGCGAGCAGAAGCCGGCTCACGGGAACCGAGTTGGGGCGGCGTCGCGGCATGGTCAGGGGCTTCTTACTTGTTGTTCTGGAATCCCGGGCGATCCCGCTCGGTTGAGCCAAATTGAACTGCCAGGTGGTCGCCCTCTCCCGCGGCTGAGACCGCGACCTCTCCCGCAAGCGGGAGAGGTGACAAGGAGCTGGCAATTGGTGTTTATCGCGAACGGCGCTTCTTCAGCCAGTACTCGGGCCATTCGATGTGGAACGATTCGTAGCGGGGCCAGTTCCAGGCGGGCCATTCGGGGGCTTCCTGCTGAACGTCTTTGTAAATCGTCTGCATCTTCCCGG
>JAPOLP010000278.1 GCA_029977045.1 Planctomycetota bacterium | reverse complement strand
TTGCCCGATGCCACTTCTAAGGGCCGAAACTCTGCGCGAGTTTCGCTACGTATTGATCGCGGCGGGTTTCGATCAGTCGCGCTTGATCATGTCGGGGCCTTTGCCCGCCGTCTTGACGTACGTGCTGCCCTGCTTTTAGTAGCGCGTGAAGCCCAGGTCTTCGAGCTTCTTCGGGTCCTTGAGCTTCCCCTCGATCGCCATCTGCGAGTGCGATCCGGCGACGAACGGCGCGACGATCTTGCGCTTGACGGGCTCGCCGGTTTCCGGGTGCTGCGTCAGCGGCTTGTCGTGGATGCTCTGCACTACTTCAAATTCTTCCGGCGGCTGACCGTCGTCGCGAATGACCTGATAGATATAGAGAGGCATGGTTTGTCTTCTGGTGGGCCGGACGGCTTGCGCCGTGCCGCTACTTTGTGAACGACGAATTGCCGCTTCGTCAGCCGCCGACGGACTCGTTGATGACCGGATTGGTCAACTGGCCAATTCCGTCGATTTCGATCGTGATCGTGTCGCCGTCCTGCAGGAAGACGGGTGGCTTGCGGGCGCCGCCGACTCCGTGCGGAGTGCCGGTGAAGATCGCGGTTCCCGCAGGCAGTACCGTGCTGCCGCTGAGGAATTCGATCAGCGTCGGCACGTCGAAGATCATGTCGTCGGTGTTCCAGTCCTGCATCGTCTCGCCGTTGAGCACCGTGCGGATTCCCAGAGCATTGGGATTTGGAATCTCGTCAGCAGTCACGAGACAAGGACCCAGCGGCGCGAACGTTGCGAATGTCTTGCCTCGGCACCACTGGCTGCCGCCCTTTTTGATCTGCCAGTCGCGGGCGCTGACGTCGTTTCCGCAGGTATAACCCAGCACATAATCGAGTGCGTTCTCACGCGACACGTTCTGACACTCGCGACCGATGATAACGACCAGTTCGCATTCGTAGTCGACCGCGTCGCTGGCCAGCTTTCGCGGCAGAATGATCGGGTCGCCGGGGTTCTGCACGGTGCTGCTCGTCTTCATGAACAGGACCGGGTACTCCGGATACGGCTGCCCACCTTCGTCTGCGTGCTTCCGGTAGTTCAGCCCGATGCACATGATGTCCGCCGGCGTCACCGGCGAGAGCAGCTTGCCGACCGTCGCTGCAGCTCCGGTATCCCGGAAGTCGCCAAACAGATCGCCTTCGATCAGGGTGACCGAACCGTCGTCATGCTGGCGGCCAAGGCAGACATCGCCGGCTTCGTTCTGAAAGCGAATGATTTTCATGGGGACTCACCGTAGGCAGTTGAGAGTGTTTGAAGGTTGATCGGGAACGCGGACTCTACCGTGCCGGGCGGTCTGCTCAAACAATGCCAGTGGTCAGGTTCAGAGCGACCTGTAGAGAGTTCACGACCGCCGGCCGAACCAGCCTTTGCGCCAGAAATAGAACATCATCGCGCTGGCGGTCAGCCCCATCAGGGTGAGAGCGAACGGATAGCCGTAGAACCAGTCGAGTTCCGGCATGTTCCACGGGGAAACTTTCGGATCGAAATTCATTCCGTAAACGCCGGAGATAAACGACAGCGGGATGAAAATCGTCGCGATGATCGTCAGGAACTGGGCCGTTTCGTTCGAGCGTTCCGCCGCCAGCGAATAGTGGAACTCGCGCAGGTCGGCGCTCATTTCACGCAGCGCGTCAACTGCGTCGATCAACTGCTGCGTGTGGTCCTGGCAGTCGCGCAGGTACAGCCGTGTTTCGTCCGCGAAGAACTCGAAGTCGTCGTCGCCACGAACAATGCTGCCGATCGCTTCGCGCTGTCGCAGCATGGCCCGGCGGACGGTATTGAGTTCGTGCCGCATCGAGTGAAGTTGAGCGATGATGCGGCTGCTGTTGCCCGCGGCGATCTGGCTGTCGAGTTCGTCGAGCCGCACACCGAACTGTTCGATGACCGGAAACCAGGCATCAAGGCAGGCATCGAGCAGCGCGTAAGTCAGGTAGTCGCTGTTCGAGGTCC
The DNA here is from genome assembly GCA_029977045.1 of Planctomycetota bacterium. Lineage (GTDB taxonomy): Bacteria > Planctomycetota > Planctomycetia > Planctomycetales > Planctomycetaceae > JAPOLP01. The sequence goes on along the minus strand of JAPOLP010000278.1, from coordinate 5,119 downwards.
GGATGCGGCCGCGGTTGGACCGGATGCGTTCCCGCACGGGATCGAAGCAGTCGCCTGGCGTTTCCTGAAACGTGATCACGAAACCCGGCCCGGCGAACAGGCTGATCTGCTCGGTTGAGATCTTCTCGTTCTGCTGAGGAATCCGCATCACCAGAAACAGCCGGTCGTCATACATCTCGACCTTGGGCTGCTGATGCGTGTTGACGATGTCCTCGAGTGCCAGCGGATGAAGCCGGAACGTGCGACCGATCTCCTGTAACGTTTCGGCATCACCAAGTCCCACGACGTTGATCCAGGTGATCGGACGGCGGTCCGTCAGAGACTTCAGTCGTGTCGCGCCCGGCACAGGCTCTTCGACAGCTTCTTTGGCACCGTAACTGAAGACCTGAATGACCGGTTTCTGCGCAGTCGGATCCGTATCAACTGTCCCCGGAACAGCTCCGGGCGCGGTGCGGCGGCGGAACAGCGCCTTTCGCGGAGGACGATGATGGGCCGGCGATTTGGACATTGTTGGCTCCTGGGAGATCGGCGGTGGTTTCGACGGCGCACCACCGAACACTCGCCGCAGTGTTCCGCGATCGCCGACCGTCCGCAACGCTCCTGCAGGAGGGGTGACGCAGCGGCGACACCTGAGAGCCCGGTTGCCCTCAGGGATTTGCCTGACGGCCGTGGGGGATATCTCTGCTTAGCCGCCGAACTGTCGCCACTTCGCAACGTGTCGCCAAATCGGAACCTAGATTCGCGGAAGAACGATTCCCTGTCTCCGCAGATGGACTGCCCCATGACCGCCGTCGCAGAAAAAACCGCACAGGCTTCCGAAGCCGGCGCCAAGGTCGACGTCCCGCTCGACGAACTGATCCTCGGTCGTCCAATCGGCTTTCCGATTTACGACGCGCGCGGCGTTCTGCTGCTGGCCGAAGGTGCGGTCATCAGCAGCGACTTCAAACGCCTGCTGCGAAACCGCGGACTTGAATCGGTTCAGATCGACGAACGCGACCTCGAACGCATCACCCTGTCGAATGACCTGCAGGCCGACGCAACGTTCAGCTTCGACAACGATCTCACGAAGCATCTCGACCAGATCATTGATGGCGGCATGGTTCCCGTTCAGAACGACGGGCCCGCCATCAAAGAGTCGATGCAGTCTCGGGGCACCGAGGCCTACGACAAGCAGCAGCGCAAGAAGCTGATCGGTCAGAACACCGAGTCACACAACGCTCTATCTGGCGCGATGAAAGCGGCGTTGCACGGCGGAGCCGCCAACGGCGCGACAATGTCAAAAATGGCCGGCGCCTATCTCAGTGAAATGCAGTCCGACGTCGACAGCGTACTCACTTCGACGATGGGCATGTTCGACGACAACAGCATGGCGGCTCAGGCACTGCAGACAGCGCTGCTGGCGATGGCAATCGGTGTCGAGATGGACTTCGACGCGGACAACGTGCGCATGATCGGGCTGGTCGGTATGGTGCACGACTGGGGCATGATGCGCGTCCCGAAACACATTCGTGATTCCGCCGGTCGGTTGAGTCCCCAGGACTACCACGAAATCAAGAAACACCCGATCTACTCGCTGGAGATGCTGCAGAAGGCGTCGGCCATGCCAGGCATGGTCTCGCTGGTCGCCTACCAGATTCACGAACGGCCTAATGGTACCGGTTACCCGCGCGGACGATCAGACAACGCCATCCATCAATTCGCGAGGATCATCGCGGTCGCGGACCAGTACACGGCACTGACGACGTCGCGTCCCTGGCGGGCACCGTACATGGCCTACGCTGCGGTCGAATGCCTGCTGCGTGATGCTCAGGCACGGCGACTCGATGCCAACGTCGTGCGATCGCTGCTCTGCGTACTTTCGCTCTTCCCGGTTGGCAGTCTTGTCACGCTCAGCGACGGTTCGATAGCCCGCGTCATGCGCCGTAACGGGAATGCCTACACGTCCCCCATCGTGCAGCGACTGCAGGACGCAAACGGGCAACGTGTCGACCCGATCGCCTTCGGAAACATCATCGACCTGCAGAACTCTGAACTGAAAGTTGAGCAGGCCCTGCCAACGCCCGGCAAGAAAGAGCTGAGCCTGACCGCAGCACTCGCCGACCGCGAAGAACACGGTGAGACCTACGCCTGATTCTCTGGCGACTGACCGAGTCCGACTGAAACAAAATCGAGAACAGGAAGCGCTCGAATGCCGCTGGCGATCACACAAAAGACTGACGAAGAACTCGTTGCCGAAATCTTCGACATGCTCGACCGCTGGGATGCGAGGCTGAACGGGCACCAGAATCAGAAGCGCGAGCACACGCGCGTTCCGTTCCGGTCACAAATTCTCATTCAGTTCCCGGATCTGGCCGACTTCGAGCACGTCTCGGAAGATGACGCTCAACTGCGAGTCTGGGCTCGTAACCTGTCGCCCGCCGGAGTCTGCTTTCTCCATCGCGGCTCGATCGAGTCACGCAAAATCGTCGTCTGCCTTGACCCCGATGGCGACTCTCAACACCAATACCTCGCGAAGATTGTGCGTGAACGCAGACTGCAGGACGACTTCCGCGAATACGGCGCTGTCTTTCTGCAACGGCTTGCACGATAACCGACCGGTTCGTCACTCACTCAGCGGAGCGACTTCCCGGTACTTACCAGCGAAGTACAGCAGCGGATCGCCACCGTGGTACTCGCCGGCAACGATCTCGCCGACAAAGATGTCATGATCGCCACCCGGCAGGATGTACTGCAGCCGGCAATCGACCCAGCCCAGGCAGGTGCCAAGAATCGGTGCTCCGGTTTCCGCTGTTTTCGTATCGAGATCCGAGAAGTCTTTCGGCCCAGGCGACGCAAACCGGTTCGAGATGCCCTGCTGCTCGGCCGTCAGAATATTGATCGCGAAACAGCCGGTGTCCTTGAAGGCCTGCAGCGAACTGGCCCGCTTATCGACGGCGAACAAGACCAGCGGCGGGTCAAGCGACAGTGAAGTCACGGAATTCGCTGTCAGTCCGGTCGGCGGTTCGCTGTTCGTCGTGATGACGGTCACACCGGTTGCGTAACTGCCAAGAATCTTTCGCTGTTCGGCGGGATCAAATGCCATTGAAAATCGCTCCTGCTGGTAGTCGCGCGCAATCAGAAAACGTCGCGAGTCGGTGACGTCAGGTCGAGATGACGGATGCGCGAACGCTATTCGCGATTCATCAGCGACTGAAGCGATTCGATGAGATTATTCCGCAAGTCACGCAGTTTAACCGGCTGCACAAGCACCTTTGCCGACGGACTCAAGTGCAGTTTGTTGACCGTATCCTGCTCATTCGCCGGCAGGACAAGAACGCAGCCGACGCTTTTCGTATGGCACCAGCGAATCGCTTCGTCATAAGTCTCTGTTGCGTCGCCATCCAGAGCGTCGCCCATCACGACCAGAGCGTCGGGCGGGTTGTTTTTGATGCGAGCCAGAGCCCGATCCCAGGTACTCAGCATCAGCACGCGGAAGCCGTGCTTTGTCAGGTACTCGCGGAGCAGGTCCTGTTGCTTAACGCGGTACTCGACACACAGCACGGTCGACAATCGCGGACTCTGCTGCATCTCCGCGCGAGCTTTATCCTCTGCGGTACCCAGTTCTGCCAGAGCCGGTCGCAGATCCTTCAGCAGTTCCGTCGCGCTCTGATAACGCTCGTGCGGGTTGATTCTCATCAGGCGGTCGATGATTGCTGCCAACCGGGCCGGCACGCTGGGATTTGAATACCGAATCTCACGAATGCCTGAATACCGCGAGAACTGCTTGCGCTCATCCCGGTTTTTCGAGGACTTGTACGGCGGCACGCCGGCAGCCAGCTCGTACAGCACAGCGCCCAGGAAGAACAGATCGCTGCGCGGATCATTCTTCGGTGCACCAGTGTGCTTTTCGATGGTCGCGTACTCGACAGCCTGAACGTTCTCGTCTTCGCTGTCGCCCTCGTCACCGGCCAGCCCGAAGTCAACCAGCTTCGCGATGCCGCGGCTGCTCATCAGAACGTTGGTCATCTTGAAATCGCGATGCGTCATGCCCTGACTGAGTGCGTATTCAAGACCCTCGGTCATATCGCACGCGGCCCGCAGCAGCTCCGGCGGATCGAGCTTCTTGCGGATGTTCATCAACTCCCGCAGGTTGCCGCCCTCGACGAACTCCATCGTGAAGTAGTGCCATTCGCCGTCGGTTCCGACATCGTAAATCGGCACGATGTTGCGGTGCCTGAGCTTCATGCACAGCTCGGCCTCGCGATGAAAGTGAGCAATGCTTTTGGGGTCGTCGAGATACCGCTGCCGCAGGACCTTGATACCGATCATGTCGCCAGTGTCGATCGCGCAGCCGCGAAAAACGCGAGCGAAACTGCCAGACGCGTTCTGATACAGCAGCTTGTAATTGCCCAGCACCAGCGGCGCGTTCTCGCCTGACTTGATCTTCGACGCCTGGTAGTTCGTCAGAACGTGCTGGGCTTCGAGCGCGTCGACCAGCGAATGCGGATCCGACGTAACGTCGCGCTGCTGCTGACACGCAGTCAGTTCGGCAGCCGTCACCAGTCGCATCTGGACGAGCTGGCTGGCAAGGTCGTCGGTTGAAGTGAACTTCATTGCGGGAGTGATTCGCTATGTCAAATGCAGGCTCCCGGCGGCGTTTAGGAGTCACGCCGGTCCGACGTCCTGCTTATCAACGAGGTCAACGATAAATCCAGAGATCGTCAACAGCTGTGTGAGGCCGCTCGAGACGTCGTGTCCGAGCCAATCTCATGCCGAAACTTTGCCGGACTGAGAATCACTTCTGCCTGCCTGCGTTTGACTGCGTCAGCAGGTTTTCATCTCACCCCCAACAGGCGGGCGAGTATATGCCTGCAATTCGCTGCGAGCGAGCGTGCGGAATCACAATTTGCCGATGGCTGCGGCATTTCGCCGCGTCAGATCCGGGTCTGGTAGGCAAAGTGCGGCCAGCCCGTCCCTGGGCAGTTATTCAGTCGGAGATTGCGCCCGGGAACCTGCTTCGACCGGCAAGATTACTGCACGTCCGTTGGTACAGCCCCGTGCCGTACCTGGCCCGCAGCGATCGTCGTCTGCCAGTCGAGTTGCGTGCCTGACTCTCCTTTTCGACAGTGAAAGACGACCA
>JAPOLP010000434.1 GCA_029977045.1 Planctomycetota bacterium | reverse complement strand
TTGCAAAGACCCTTCGGAGCCCGTCGACTGGCAGGTCGATATGAGGAGGATGCGCGAGTCACTCGGGAACGTCTGCAAGGCCAGAGAACTCACCGTCCTGCTCTGCGATGGGACAGTAATCTCGGTGCCGACTTCCGAATCGGACGCGAAACTGCGAGCATTGCTGACGTTCGCCGGGCGTGATGATCCGGGCCTCGACTGAGTCCTGCCGTCGTGCGGCTGAATGGCAACCGGCAGCGTGTCGTCGTTGCATCGAATTGCTGGATGGATTGATCTCTGACCACTTTCCCGGAAGTGCCCGCTGTGCGAGAGAGCGGCAGACTCGACTTGAGAATCCTCGGTCGCGGAATCGCCATGATTTTCAGCCTCTCCGTTCGTCATGTCACGAAGAGATTGGCACACCGTCTGGATGCAGGGCCGCATGACCTGGCTTCGGGAGATGCCTACCATTCGGACTGGTTACCCTGAATTGGTCAGTTCATCACCGACGAACTTTGAGACGTTCCCATGCTGTCAGTCGCTGAAGCTCTTTCTCGGATTCTTGCCGAAACCCAGGCTCTTCCAGCCGTCACGTTACCGCTTGGTGACGCCTTGGGGCACGTGCTGGCTGCGGACGTGCTTTCGGACATGGATTCGCCGCCGTTCGACAAGGCGTTGATGGACGGTTACGCCGTCGTGGCGTCTGACATTCGGTCAGGTGGAACCCGGCTGGAAGTGATCGAAGAAGTGACCGCCGGAGTCGTGCCGCAGAGGATGGTCGCGTCCGGTGAGGCGACGAGGATCATGACCGGGGCTCCGCTGCCGGAAGGAGCGGACGCGGTCATCAAGGTCGAAGAGACTGAACTCGACGGTGGTGATCCGCGACAGGTGCGGATTCTGGCGGACTCGACACTGCCGGGGCAGAACTTGATTCGACGCGGAACGAACAAACGCACGGGCGAGGTCGTCGTTCAGGCCGGGACGCTGCTGCGGGCTCAGGAGTTGGCGGCGCTGGCTGAGATGGGCTGTCACGAAGTTCGCGTCTTCCCGCAGCCACGAGTCGCCGTGCTCGCGACCGGCGACGAACTCGTCCCGATTCACTCGCAGCCGCAGCCGGGGCAGATTCGGAACTCGAACGAGACGATGCTTTGCGCTCAGATCAAGCAGGCCGGCGCGATCCCCGTGCCGCTGGGAATCGCCCGCGATGAACGCAGCGAGCTGGCTGCGCGGATCGACGCTGGTCTCGAAGCCGACGTTTTGTTGCTCTCAGGTGGTGTCTCGGCTGGCGTGCTTGATCTCGTCCCGTCCGAGCTGCAGCAGGCCGGCGTCGAGCAAATCTTCCACAAGGTTAACGTCAAACCCGGCAAGCCGCTGTGGTTCGGAGTGCTCCGGCAGAGCGACCAATCGAAGCTGGTTTTCGGCCTGCCGGGCAACCCGGTGAGCAGTATGGTGACCTTTGAGCTGTTCGTCCGCCCGGCCCTCCGCCGGCTGATGGGTGTCGACCCTGCTGAGCCGCAGACCGTGTCCGTACGCCTCGCACACTCGCATTCCCACAGGGACGACCGCCCGACATACTTTCCCGCCTCGATCAGCCTGACTGGCGACGGTCTGAGTGTTTCGCTGGCGAAATGGCACGGGTCGTCCGACCTCCAGTCGACGGTCGGAACCAATGGAATGGTCGCCTTTCCGCCGGAACCGATTGAGTACTCAGCAGGCGACACGGTCGAGGTCATCCGCTGGTCGGGTGAATTTTCGTAGGGTGCGTCTTGACGCACCATCTGATTCCAACGCGATGGGCGGTGCGTCAAGACGCACCCTACTGTCTGGCGACCGTGAGGGATCGCGGTCAATCAGGATTTGGCTTTGCATTTTCCAGGGACGGAAGAATGGCTACCGAAACCATGCCGCAGCAGCAGTTGCCAATTCCACCGGCAGGAACGACTCCGCCTCAGCGGCCCGCCGCGACGTCACGTGAGCAGTCGGTGCGCGAGCTGATCGACTCTGCACGGACTGCTCCCGCTGGAGTACTCGGCGGAGTCGCCTGCTCGTTCGCGACCGCCGGCCTGCTGTGGGCGAGTTTCACTCCGGTCGATTTTGGACCACTGGCCTGGATCGCCCTGGTGCCGTTGCTGCTGCTGGTCCGGATCGAACGTCCAACGCGGCTGATGTATCCCGTCGTCTATGTCGCCGGACTGGTCTGGTCGGTGTTCACGCTGCAGTGGATGCGGCTCGGCGATCCGTCGATGTACGTCGCTCTCGCCGCACTGTCGCTGTATGTCGCAATGTACTCCCCGGCGTTCGTCGCGCTGGCGAGAACCGCGGTGCATCGCTTCAGCGTTCCGTTGCTGATTGCCGTGCCCGTCGTCTGGGTCGGTCTCGAATACCTGCGAGCGACGCTGATGACCGGTTTCGCCTGGTACTTCCTCGGCCACACACAGTACGCGTTTCCGGAGATCACTCAGGTCAGCGATCTCGTCGGGGCATACGGAGTGAGCTTCATCGTCGCGATGGGAGCCGCTTGTCTCGCCGGGTTGATTCCGACCGCGTGGCTCGAACGTCTCAGGTTATTCCCGCCGGTGAAACTGCCGGATGACTACTCGCATCTTTCGCCTGAAGGCCTCGCCGAGAACCGTTCGAGAGCCGACTTCAAACGACCGTGGCTGAATGTCGCTGTCACGCTGAGCGTCGTCGCGGTGGCACTCGCTTACGGAGCTGTTCGGCGTGGTCAGGCGGAATTCGTTGACGGCCCGCGTGTTGGGCTCGTGCAGGGCAACTTCCCTTCGTCGCTGAAGCACGACACCGATGAGTACCCGCACATCTTTCAGGTCCACGATGCGCTGACTGGGATGGCGGTGCAGCATCAGCCTGATCTGATCGTCTGGCCGGAAACGATGTTTCGCTGGCCGCTGCAGATCCTCGATCCCGACCTCGACGAAGCTCAGTTGCAGGCGATGGCTCCGCCGCAGCTTCAGGGAGCGCAGCAGTACCGCTGGGTCGATTCGTGGAAAGACCCCGCAGTGCGCCAGACGCTGACCGAACTCTCACAACGAGCCGGCACGCCAATGATCGTCGGCATCGATACCTGGATCGCGGGCAAGGATCGTATTCGAGCATATAACTCGGCAGCGTTTGTGACCCCGCAGCAGGGCATCTCGAATCGTTACGACAAGATGCACCGCGTGATTTTCGGCGAGTACGTGCCGCTGCGTGACGAGCTGCCGTGGCTGCAGGCGTTCTCACCGATTCCCGCCGAGTATGGCCTCGAAAAAGGCGAGTCGGCGAAGCTGCTCAACCACGGCGACTGGACGATGTCGCCGATCATCTGCTTCGAGGACACCGTCCCTCAGCTCGTTCGCGGCATCGCCGCCGGTGCGGATCAGAAGATCGACGTCTTCGTCAACCTGACCAATGACGGCTGGTTTGCCGGTTCGAGCGAACTCGACAAGCACCTGATCACGGCCTCGTTCCGCTGCATCGAAACGCGGACGCCGATGGTTCGAGCCGTCAACACTGGCTGCTCGGCGATCATCGACGGAGACGGCGTTGTTCGCGAACCGGAAGTCTTCATCGACGCAGACGCCGAGACCGCCGAAGAAGCGAAGTCGTTCCGCGATCCGAAAACCGGGCGTTGGACCAGGTCGCTCAACGCGGCTCTGGTCGCCAACGTTCCGCTCGATAATCGCACGAGCGTTTACGTGCGAACCGGCGACTGGTTCGCCCAGAGCTGCTGCCTGGCAACACTCTTCTGCTGCATCGTCGGCCCGTTCCGACGGAAACGCGACTGAGCGGATTTGAAGCCGGCGATCAGAACAAGCCCAATGGCCTGGACAATGTGAATCGGCAATGGCTCTAGATCGACCGCTGTCACACCAAGTGCCTCTAAAGTCGCGGATTCTCGTGGTCAGTCAGTGCTACTCGGCCCATTCTCTCAGGCACAGCAAGCTGTCAGGAGAGAATCTCAGTGACGACTCGTGACGGTTCGGCTCCGGTAAGTTTCTGTTCGAGACCCTGGTAGCGGAACGTCAGCCGGTTGTGGTCGATGCCGAGCTGGTGCAGCAGCGTCGCGTTCATGTCGCGGATGTGAACCGGGTTCTCGACAATGTTGTACGACCAGGCATCCGTGCGACCGTACTCAAAGCCGCGTTTGATGCCTGCTCCGGCCATCACCATCGTGAAGCAGCGTCCGTGATGGTCGCGTCCGTGATCGTCTTTCGTCAGCGTGCCCTGCGAGTAGATCGTGCGGCCAAACTCGCCGCCCCAGACGATCAGCGTGTCGTCGAACATGCTGCGCTGTTTGAGGTCGCGGATCAGGCCGGCGATCGGATGGTCGACCGTTTCGCACTGACCACGAATCAGCTTCGGCAGGCTGCCATGCTGGTCCCAGCCGCGATGGAAAAGCTGGATGACCGGGACACCCTGCTCGGCCAGCTTACGCGCGACGATGCAGTTGCGAGCGAACGTGCCGGGCTTCTCGGCGTCGGGACCGTACAGGTCGAGCGTCTCTTTGGTCTCGGTGCTCAGGTCCATGATCTCCGGCACCGACATCTGCATGCGGAATGCCATCTCGTACTGAGCGATCCGCGTCTGTGTTTCCGGGTCGCCGAAGTCGTTGAAGGTTTCCTCGTTGATCTTCGCGATGCGGTCGAGCATTCGCCGTCGCATGTCGCGATCAACGCCCTCCGGATTCTGCAAGTAGAGCACCGGTTCGTTGGCGGACCGCAGAGATACGCCCTGATGCTTCGATGGCAGAAAGCCGCTGCCCCACAACCGTGAGTACAGAGCCTGCTTCTGACCCGGCCCGCGCGAGATCATCACAATGTACGCCGGCAGGTTTCTGTTCGGACTGCCGAGTCCGTAGCTGACCCACGATCCCATGCACGCCTTGCCGGGCTGCTGGACTCCAGTGTTGATATACGTGATCGCCGGGTCGTGGTTGATCGCTTCGGTGTGCAGCGACTTGATGATCGTGATGTCGTCAACGACGCCCGCGACGTTCGGGAGGATCTCGCTGACCCAGGTGCCGTGCTGCCCGTGCTGCTTGAACTCGAACATCGGCGCGACGACAGGAAACGACTTCTGACCGGATGTCATTCCGGTCAGTCGCTGTCCCTGCCGCACGGATTCCGGCAGTTCCTGGCCGTGCAGTTCGCGAATCTCCGGGTGGTAATCGAACATGTCTACGTGCGATGGCCCTCCGCACATAAACAGGTAGATCACCCGCTTCGCCTTCGGAGCAAAGTGCGGCAGCCCGGCCAACCCGCCCCGATCATTTGTTGCTGCCGCAGTCGCCGTTGGTGGAGTGAGCGACTGACCCAGCAAGCTCGCCAGCGCTGCTCCGCCAAGCGGGCGCGTCGAACTGGTCAGCAACTGCCGACGGTTCATCAGAGTCTGAAATTCAGAGAGTGGATTCATGGCTTTTGTCTTCGTTCGATCGGTTGTCGAGACCGGCGACATGGGGAACTGTCGGCAGGCGACATGAGCGACATTCTGGGATTGGTGTTTCAGCCCGTCCGGTTTCTGCAGATGATTCTGGATCGTAGGAAATTGAAGTCAATGAAACCGATAG
>JAPOLP010000516.1 GCA_029977045.1 Planctomycetota bacterium | reverse complement strand
GTCTGCCCGGTATCAACCAGGTGCAGGCGAACAACGAACACGGGATGGGCTTCGCCAATGGGCTGAAGTACCTGATGCGTCAGGACCCGGATGTGATTCTGGTCGGCGAAATTCGCGATCACGAAACCGCGACGGCAGCGGTCCAGGCAGCACTGACCGGCCACCTTCTGATCAGCACGCTGCACACGAACGACGCCGTCGGTGCGATTACTCGATTGAACGACCTGGGACTCGACCACTTCAAGATCGCTGGAGCCCTGCTGGCATCGATGGCTCAACGACTGCTGCGGAAAGTCTGTCCGTACTGTCGGGAAGAAAACGAGCCGAATCCGCGGATGCTCGAATACCTGCTGGAAGGCCGATCTCTGCCCGCCGATGTGAAGTTTTATCGCGGTGCCGGCTGCAAGAAGTGCCTGGGCACGGGTTTCATCGGACGGATTCCAATCTACGAAATCATGCAGGTCTCGATGGAGCTGGAGAAAGGCATCGAAGCCGGGCTGCCGACCTCGAAGCTCCGTGAACTGGCGATGGCCGACGGCATGACGGTGCTCCCGCAGGCCGGTATGCAACAGGCCCTCGCCGGCCTGACGACGGTCGAAGAGGTGTATTACAAGCTCTCCACGTAAGGACGCGCGACGACCATGTCCGCATCGATCGCAGTACCGCGAAAAACGCAGAAGCAGAAGAAGCAGGGGCTGGAAGGCCTGCTGCAGACGCTGTCCGAGATCAAGATCGGCGGCGGGGCGGCGACGAAAATCCGTCGCAAGGATCTGGTCTATATCTACCGCAATCTGGCGACGCTGCTGTCCAACGGGCTTTCGCTGGCAAAGACACTCGAGACGCTCCGCGAAGAGAAGTCGCTGAAACGCTATCGCGGCCTGTTCGACTCGATGGCCCGGCATGTGACCAATGGTTCGACACTGAGTGCCGCGATGAGCGAATGGCCGGGCAGCTTCACCGAGATCATGATCAATCAGATTCGAATCGGTGAACGCTCGGGATCGCTCAGTGACACGATCACTCGGATCGCGTCTCAGCTGGAGAACGGCGCGAACATCCGATCTGCGATCGTCAAGAAGCTGACTTACCCCTGCCTGCTGGCAACGGCGGGAACGGGAGCGTTGACGTTCATGCTGTTGTACGTCGTGCCGACGTTCGAGCAGATGTATTCGGAGTCGGGCGCCGAACTGCCCGCAATCACGCAGTTCCTGATCGAAGTCGGCAGCTTTCTGACGACGTACGGCTGGGCGGTCGGTCTCGGGATTGTCGGTGTTGCCGCGACGCTGGTTTCACTCTGGAAGCAGCCGGGAGGTCGTCTGGCTCTGGAATCGATCGCGTTCAAGATTCCGATTCTTGAAGACTGGTTGCGAAGCATCGCGCTGCTGCAGTTCACGGACGTGCTCGGAAACCTGATGGAATCGGGTTTCAACCTCGCGGACGCACTGCCGCATACCAGCAAGGGAATCAGCAGCCTGGTTGTTCGGTCGAGCGTCGAGGAACTGCAGTCGGCGATTCTGCGAGGCGAACGGTTCAGCCGCGAGCTGGAAAAACGCTCGGACATCTTCCCGCCGGTTGTTACGCAGCTGGTGATCATCGGCGAGCGGACAGGCACGCTGCCGAACGCGACGAAGCAGATTCGTCAGCACATGCGACGCGAAGTCGAGCGTTACACCGCTCTACTGACGGGTTCGATCGAACCCGTCATGACAATCGGCCTGGCCATTTCGATCGGCGGCATCCTGCTGGCGGTCTACCTGCCGATGTTCGACATGATCGGAGCGATGAATTAGCGATGTGCGGCTGGCTCTTCACACACAAACGTTCGTGTCGCGGTACTCGTTCCGGCTTCTCGCTGCTGGAGCTGCTGGCCGTGATCACGCTCATGGGGATCATCGTGGCGGTCGCTGTCCCGCGAATCGGCAACCAGTCGCAGAAGACGAAAGCGACGGCCTGCGACGTCCAGCGCGGCAATATCGATGTGCAGGCGCAGTTGTGGTTTCGGAATCGAGGCCGCTGGCCGGCCCGCGATCTGAACGACATCGCGGGCAACGCTGACTATTTCCCGGACGGGCTGCCGGTCTGTCCGGTTGACGGCTCGGCGTACGTTTTTGACACCGCGAAAAAGCAGGTTCTTGAGCACGATCACGCAAAGTGAATCGCCGGCAACTGATGCATGTTGAGGAATTCGCCGCGGATCGTGAGGCATGGAAGCAAGACCTCAGCGGAGAACGAAACATACTCTGACGTAGATGCGACAATGCGATCTAAACGTGAAGGCAACGTCGCAAACACATTCAGGATCGCGCACGGGCAGCGTGTCACGCCGTGTGATTCTCAGTGGGAATTCAGAAAGAAAAAGGGCAAACCATGGTCACACTTCATCGCACTGATCAGAAGGGACGTCAGCGCCGAGCTGGCTTCTCGCTGCTGGAACTCCTGGCGGTTGTCACGATCCTCGGCATCATCGCCGTTGTTGTGATTCCGCGTATCTCGGTTTCGGCGGATGCCGCCAAGCAGAGCACCCACAAGCAGAACATTGCCGAGATTAACTCTGCCGTCGAACGCTGGTACTTCGAGAAGGGTAAGTACCCGAAGTCGGACCTGACGGACATTGGTGCTGACTCCAACTACTTCCCGGATGGCATTCCCACGAACCCGCTGACGGACGCCAAGTACAAGCTCAACAGCAAGAACCGGGCTGAGTAATCAGCCTGCCTGAGCACTGCTGCCATTTGAGACAGTGGCGCCATGAAGGCATACGGCCATGCGACGTGACCAGCAGACCAGCCGAATTCAGCAACGACGGGGAGTGACTCTTCTGGAGCTTCTCGTCGTTGTGACGCTGGTGGGCATCCTGTCGACAGCCGTTGTCGGTCGTTACGGGCGAGCGATCTTTGGCGACTTTGGTGCTCGCACCGAAGCTCATCAGTTGTGGCTCGACATGCAGCTTGCCCGCCGCGAGGCAATTCGCACGGGGCAACCTCACACAATCCTGATGAGCGGCTCGGCAAGAGGCCCGTGGTCTGGTTACCAGATTGTTGCGGGATCGGCGGCGGAAGCGCGTTCGGGACGCGGTTCAACCATTGGCGACTCGCGAACGTTTCCCGAGGAATTGTCTGCGAGCGGCGATTCGGCGACCGTCGAATTCAACTTCGAAGGCCAGGCCCATCGGGCAGTGACACTGCTGCTGGCCGGGCCGCATCGAAGCTGGCGAGTGCAGGTACTGCCACTGATTGGATCGGTCACCGTGACTGAAACCACTTCTTCCTGATGCGTTTTCTTTTTCCAGCAAGGCATGGCAATGAGGCCGGTCCGAGCACATCGTCAGCGAGCCGTTCGTTCGGGCCAGTGCCCGAGGCGGTACCGCCGCGCCGGTGTGAGCCTGCTTGAACTGATCGCTGCCTCGACGATCCTTGCCATGACGCTTGTGCCGTCGTTGCGCCTGATGCGTGACAGTCTGAAAGTGTCGCGCCAATTGGAAGTCCGTGAGTGCCTCACGACAACCGCGATGGGAGCGCTCGAACATCAGGCTCAACAGGTTGCCGCGAAGTGGCAAATGACGTCCGGCACGGATCGCTCTTACGGTCAGCTTGCCGGTTATCCGCAGGTCGTCGTCGGCTTTGAAACATCCGACAGCCCATCAGTGGGCGGCATCAAGGACTCGCTGGCGGTCGTTTCCGTGTTGGCGTTCGAGGACCAGAACAGCAATGGCCGACAGGACGGTTCAGAGTCGGCGGTGAGGTTCGCAACGAAGGTCGCTCGTCTGCAGAGCTACTCTCTGGAAGGGAGCGGCCTGTGATGACCCTCAGAAGAACACGACGTAGTTGCTATCCGGAAGCGGGTGGCCGGGGCTGGACTGAGCCTGCGAAGGAAGCGCCGGTTGCAACTGGTAGTCAGGGACCGGGGTTTCGCTCGTGCCTGCCTCCAACCCCGGCCACTCAGCGACAGCCTCGAAGCGGTTACTCCCTGCTCGAGCTGATCGTTGCGATGTCGCTGCTGTCGGTCGTGATGACTGCAACCTCGTCAGTGTTGCGTACCAGCCGGCAGGTCTGGGAAGCTCACGAAGCCGATCTCACTCGCCTGCGAACGGCTCACGCCGTCGTGCGACATATCGTGCGGGAAGCCCGCGAGGCTCGCGAAGTGATCGCTGTCGATGCGAACCAACCCGTTGGAGCCAGCCTGTCGGTGCGGTTACCTGACGGAGACGAACTGACCTGGCAGCACGACGGTTCGGCCAGCCGGGTCCTGTTCACGCAGGCGAGCGTGTCGAATTCGGCCCAGGTCGTTGCCGAACAGATAGACTCGCTGGAATTCCGCCCGGTGCTGATCGATGGCTCGGCCTACGCTCCGGAAAGAACGGACCGTATTCAGGAGCTGACGGTCCTCGCCGGAACAACTCTGCCCCGCGAAACCCCTGTCACGCGAATCGCCGTCGCTTCCGTCTGGCTGCGTGCCTTCGGTCGGAACAGGGGGCAGTAAGCAATGATCTCATTGAAGCAGACCTTCAACACGGATCAGGCACGGCGAGGCACGGCGCTGCTGGCGGCGTTGTTCGTTATGTCCGTTTCGTCGATGACCGTGCTGGCGATCCTGAACGGCCAGACGAGCCAGTATGCGGCGCTCAGTAACACAGTTGCCTACGACGAAGCTCGATACCTCGCCGAAGCAGCGACTGCTCACGGGCTTGCGACGCTGGAGGACGATTTCTCGTTTCGCGGCACGATCCCGCGGACGGAGTTTCCCAAAGCCAGTGGCCGGTACTACTCGGCCCTGGTGGAAGACGGCTCGCAGGGCACTGTCGTCGTGACGGGAACAGGCGAGTCGAATGATTTTGTCAGAACGGTTTCCGTCATCGTTAAGCAGGGAGGTTGAGCCAGCGGGTATTCGCATCACTGGCCAGTGAGAAAACCATGAGAGGTTCCGGAAAGAAAACGCGAGAGCGATTCGTCACGGTCGGCATCAACGAGCACGAGCTGACATTG
>JAPOLP010000643.1 GCA_029977045.1 Planctomycetota bacterium | reverse complement strand
GTCGAAGACCTGCAGTTTCGGTTTCTCGATGTCCAGCAGGCCGAGCAGTGTTGGGTAGAGGTCGATCGGACCGACGATGGCGTCGCTGGAGCTTCCGGTTTTGATCCGCTCCGGCCAGGCCCACATCAGCGGCACTCGAGTTCCGCCTTCGTACAGCGTGCCTTTGCCGTCGCGGAGTGGCGTGTTCATCGTCGGCGGCTGGTCGCCGGCCCACTTTCGCCAGTCGTCGAGAAACTCGCTGCGGTTCTTCTCGGCGGCGGTTGTCTTCGCCGTGCCGGGCACGTTGCTATGCACGTTGCCGCCGTTGTCCGAGTAGAAGATCACGATCGAGTTGTCCGTCAGGCCACGCTGTTCGAGTTCGTTGACGATCCGTCCGAAGCACTCGTCAACGCTCCGCAGCATTGACGCCATGATCGGATTGCCCTGCCGTCCGGTCAGATCGTTCTTCGAGGCGAACCGTTTCGTGTACTCAGCCTTGTGTCCCCACGGGCCGTGAACTCCGTAGCACCACAGGTTCAGAAAGAACGGCCCATCGCCACTCGACCGAATGAACGTCACCGCTTCGTCAGCCAGTCGATCGACGATGTACTCGCCATCTGGACCATCAGTGACCGTGCCCACTTTCGAGCGGTTCGTTGGCTCGCCATCGGCAGTGACTCCGTACGGCGAGAAGTAATTGCCCGGCGGTCCGGGATCGGGATGACAGTGAAATGCGATGTCAAAGCCCTGCTGCTCGGGCCAGTGCGGACGCGTCGTGCCCAGGTGCCACTTGCCGATGTGAGCCGTTCGGTAACCGGCGTCCTTGAGAGTTTCCGCCAGCGTGATCTGCGACGGATCGAGATAATTCTGGCTCACCGGCAGCAGCATCGGGGCGTTCGGCGGAGGTGTCTCTTTGAGAAACTCAAAGCCTTCAGGCTGCGGCGGCAGGTGCCCGGTCGCACTCGTAATCCGATGCCGGGCGGAATACTGCCCAGTCAGGATGGACGCTCGCGACGGCGAACACAGCGGCTGAGCGTACGCATCCGTAAACCGCATCGCTCGTTTTGCGAAGCGGTCGATGTGCGGCGTCTCGTAGTACTGCGAGCCGTACACGCCGCAGTCCATCCAGCCCATATCGTCGACGAGAAACAGGACAACGTTCGGCCTGGCTGATGCTGGTCGGTCCTGAGCAGACAACGAAAGCGAACTGGTGATGAGCAGGGCAACAGCGAGTAGAGCCTTGAGCGAATTCATCGACACGGGTTTCTGAAGGAGGACTGACGAAGTCGGTTGAGGATCATGTGCGGCGAGCGAGCCACAACGCAAATGAGCGGGACAACCACGCCCTTCGTGCCTCAAGGCGTGCCACCCATCTGAGTTGAACTGCTCAATGCCCAGCTCCGCCTCACAAACCCAGCAACGAGGATTGATCCGTCAGGCTTCAGACGATAGCGTTGCCGCCGTGTGATGGCCTGTCAGGTTTCTTTAGAAGCGGAGGTATCTGCATGCAACGTGTCATGATACCGGCGATGGGACTGATGGTGGCTTGCGTCGCCTCGGTCGGTATCGCCGGAGATCTTGTGTCGGGCCCGCAGAAGGGCGAGCCGGCCAAGTTCTTTCAGGTGAAGGATGTTACGGGACCCCGAAAGGGCAAGTCCCTCTGCTACAGGTGAGCTTTCGGCCGCGTCCCAGTGATCAATATTCACGCACGTGAGATCACGGACGACCTGACCAGTCTGGTCAGTCAGATCGATGAGCTTGTCAGCCCTGCACTGTCCCGCGGTGGCGATAACCGCACCCAGTCGTTCGTCGTTTTTCTGACGGACGATCCGGATGAAATGGAACCGAAGCTGGCGAAGCTGGCTGAGGAAAAGAAGATCAAGAATATCCCTCTAACCCTGTTCGATGGCGAGGCCGGGCATCCGGACTACAAGATCGCCAAAGACGCTGAAGTGACGGTCCTGATGTGGACCAACCTGAGCATCGAGCAGAACTTCGCCTTCAAGAAGGGCGAGCTGAACGCTGATGCGGTGAAGAA
This sequence comes from Planctomycetota bacterium, assembly GCA_029977045.1. Taxonomy (GTDB): domain Bacteria; phylum Planctomycetota; class Planctomycetia; order Planctomycetales; family Planctomycetaceae; genus JAPOLP01. Next base: position 2,215 of record JAPOLP010000643.1, on the reverse strand, counting down.
AGTTGTCGCAGCCGCGAAGAAGCACGTCGGCAAGTAAGCGTTCCGAATCAGACTGTCGCCACGACAGTCCGGATTCACATCAGTCTGACAGCGTCACACACAAAGGCCCGTTTTCCGATTGGGAAGCGGGCTCTTTTTTGATCTGATCGATTCCGCCCGCGACGGAGAGCTGCGATGTATTTGATGAACCTGTTGCGAGTCACCCTGCTGCTTGTGTCCCTCACCGTGTGCCTGTCTGGAGTCGCATTCGCCGGACCGTCCAACAGCCTGATGGATATCTCGATGGACGGAAAACTGTTGGCCTGCAGCAACCGCGACAGCGGCACCGTGACGATCGTTTCGCTGAGCAGCCACAAGGTCCTCCATGAAGTCAAGGTCGGCGGACACCCGGAAGGCGTCTCGTTCGTCGGAAGCAGCCACGATGTCGCAGTCGCGGTTTACGACGACGATCAGGTGGTGCTGGTACAAGGCGACAGCGGCGAGAAGCTCGGGGCGGTCGAGGTCTTTGACGAGCCATACGGAGTCGTCAGCACCGCGGACGGTTCCCGGCTGTACGCCACGCTCGACTATCCCGGCCAGATCGTTGAGATCGACTCGGCGGCACGAAAGGTCATCCGGACGATCGACTCCGGACCGTTCTCGCGCGGACTCGCTTTGGGACCGAAGGAAAAGCAGTTGTACGTAACGGAGTTCTACACGTCGACGGTGCGAGCGTTCGACATTTCCAGTGGCAAGCCCGCCGATGAATGGGCCGGCAGCAGCACGGACAATCTCGCCCGCCAGATCGTCGTCAATCCGCGCCGACCGAAGCTTTACCTCGCGCACATCCGATCGCGCATCAAGGAAGCTCACGGTACTGGTTCGATCTTTCCGTATGTCGCCGTGCCCGACACTCGACCAGGTGAAGACCGAAGGCGTCGACGCATCCCGATGGACACGTTCGGCCAGGGACGCATCACCGCCAATCCGTGGGAGGTCGGCATCAACCGCGACGGTACTCATCTTTACATCGTCTTTGCCAGCACGAACGAACTCTTTGCGGCAGACGTCGTCGACGACGACTATCGCGAGATCGTCTACCGCCAGCACATCATCGCCGGAAACAACCCGCGAGCAGTCCGCGTCGCTCCCGATGACCAGACCGTTTATGTCTACAACGCGCTGGACTTCCAGGTGCTCGCTCTGCGAACGAGTGACCTGTCAGAGGTCGCCCGGATCGACGTCACTCCGAACCCGCTGACGCCGGAAGTTCATCGCGGGAAGGTTCTGTTCTACTCGGCGCTGCAGCCGATGGTTGGGCGTCGCTGGATCTCGTGCTCAAGCTGCCATCCCGACGGCCAGCCGGACGGACGCACCTGGACAAACCCCGAAGGCTTGCGGAACACTCAGTCGTTCGCCGGGATGGCGCACACACACCCCGTTCACTGGTCTGCCGACCGGGACGAAGTCCAGGACTTTGAGCACACCGTGCGCGGCCCCCTGATGCAGGGCCAGGGCCTGATTCGAGGTGCCGTCAACCCGGCACTCGGCAAGCCGAATGCTGGGCTGTCGAAGGACCTCGACGCTCTGGCGGCCTACTCGAACACACACGAGTTCACGCTCAGCCCGCACGCGAAAGGCGGCCTGAATGATTCGGCAGAACGGGGACGCACGATCTTCTTCTCCGAGAAGACGAAGTGCGCGACATGCCATTCCGGGCCGCTCATGACAGACTCAAAGCCGCGACCGGTCGATGAGATTCTGCGGCACGATGTCGGCACGGGAGAAATCGATCCCGGCGAAAAGATGGGGCCGGCCTACGACACACCAACGCTGCTGGGTTTGTATCGAACCGGTCCCTGGCTGCACCACGGAATGGCAACGACGCTGCAGGAAGTCTTCACGAAGTTCAATCCCGACGACCGCCACGGAGTCACCAGCCATCTGAGCGAGAAGGAAATCGACGATCTGGTCGAGTTTCTGAAAGCATTGCCGTACGAACAACCGGTTCTCAGTGCGGCAGCGTCCGGAAGCGAGTAGCCTGTTCTGTCTGCGAGCTACTGTGGGCTCGCTGCACTCGACCACAGCCACTCCCGGCAAACTTCCCGCCAGGCTTTACCTACCAAATGTTGTCCTGACAGGACTGAGTCCCATGCGAATTGCGTTTCTGTTAACTGCCTGCCTGCTGCTTTCTGGATGTGGCGACGGTGGCACATCGACCGTTCAAACACCGGAG
>JAPOLP010001030.1 GCA_029977045.1 Planctomycetota bacterium | reverse complement strand
GAACGAACTGCAATCATGAACACGACTACGCCTTCTTGGCGCTACCTGCCCGCTCCCTCGAAATTGCGGGCGTGAAAACGCAGCAGGTCGAGGCCCTTCTTTTCGTAGATGATTTTCGCGCTATGCGGCGCGTCCTCGACGATCAGCTTTTCGTACGGGATCTTCAGCGAGTCCAGGAAGGCCATGTACTCAAGGTTGTTTTCATAGTTGAAGCCCTTCGTGCCAACGTGGACCAGAATGCTGAGCTTCGGCTCGGGATGCTTCGCGTACTCACGAGCCAAGTCCCAGGTGTTGTAGCCGGGTGCGAAGATCAGCGAGTCGCTCTCGCGGCCGTTCTCTTCGTAAATGCGTTTCTCGGTCGAGTGTCCGGCGCCACCTGGAGCAGCCGAGCAGAACAGTTCCGGATGGCGGAACATGATCCGCGTCGTGCCGCGTCCGCCCTGCGAAAACCCCTCGATCCCTCGGCCTTCGCGTTTCGCGATGGTTCGATAGGTCGCGTCGACGTGAGGAATCAATTCTTTAACGAAGACGTCCTCGCCCATCGATTTCTTCTGCGGGTAGTTGTAGTGGCTGACCTCGCCGCCGTTCACAAAGACGTAAACCGCTGGCGGCACGTCGCCCTGCTGCATCGCGCGATCGATCAGCGGGACAAGCCCAATGCTCTTTGTCTCGCTGCCCGGGCGGCCTCCGTGCAGGTAATAAACCACCGGGTAACGGCGGTTCGAGTTTTCTGAAGCTTCGTAACCCGGCGGAAGATAGATGCAGTAGCCGACGTCGATGTCCATCGACTGGCTGCGGAACGTTGAGTGCTTCAGCCCGTCTGGCCAGTCTCCTTTCGGCAACGGATTGACCCACCGAAATCGTCCCGGCTGTGCCTTCTTTTTCGAGCCGCCTGCCGTTTGCGCATCAGCCGTCGACGCGAACATCTGAAGAACGATCAGCGAAACCAGCAGGCACTTTGACATCGGACAATCCACCGGCAGGAGGTTCAAAGGAGTTGGCAACGAGACGACTTCATACCGTAACCAGAGCCAGCCCGCCATTACTCGCGTCGCCGGACTACAAAAGCAGTCACGGCATAGGTGCGATACAGGAAGGGCCACTTCCAGGGTGCGACGGGCTTCACTGCTGCGGCGAGTGGTTTGATTAACTCGTCTGACTGCAGTTCCTGAAGAATGATTCCGGGGTGCAGGCCGGTGAAGAAGTTCTGCGCCGCCAGCAGATTCGCCAGCAAACCAGGGAGTGACGCATCCGGCACCGTTAACAGCTCCGGACAGGTGTCGCTCGACACGACCTCGCTGACGAGAATCGCCGTCCCGCCAGGGCGGCAGTGTTCGAGCAGCAGTCGCAGATGTCGTCGACGCACGGCCTGCAGCAGCGGCAACGAAACCTGCGGACGCGGGAAGCGGCGGACAACACCATCGATCAGCTGGGAAAGCACGCAGACGGACGCCACGACGTCGAAGTTTGTTGCCAGGCCAGGCAGCGAGAAGGATTCCGCCAGACGAGTCAGTTCGGCGATCTGCTTAGCGTGATCGTTCTCGTCTGCAGCGTCGTCGGGAGACAGTCGATCGAAGATGCCGGTCAGGTCAATTCCTGACTGCAGCCGAACTGCGGGATGCCCTACCAGTTGCTGCCGCTCGACAGCCTGCTGCAGCGCGTTCACGTCGAGGTCAATCAGCGCGACTTCCCGGCAATGACCGGCGAGTTGCCGAAGATCAACATCGTTGCAGTTTCCGGCGCCGAGCAGGCAGATACGCGACTCTGAGCCGGCGTCATTCTCAGACGATGGCAGAGCATCAAGCAGCAGAGAGGTCACTCGATTGCGGTGCGGCTCGTAAAGAGCCCAGGCGTCCGCGGACTCCTGATTGCGTGACTGCTGGATCTCTACGAGAGAAGTCACCTGGCTGCCGTTTCGTTCGCGGTGAGTCGCTGCCTGGAATCAGTTGGCTTCTTGAGCCAGACGCCAGCCCGCAGCGTCAATCCGCTTCAGCTCGGCGTCGATGTCTGTGCCTTCGTAAAACGACAGCCAGCCACGCAGACGTACGGTCTTGCCTGGTTCACAGTCAGGAAACTTCGGGTCCGAATGCAGGCAGGGGCAGGGCGGGTTGAACCAGACACGGTGGAGCGGTTCCCAGCCGGTGATGATCCATCGCTGGCCGTCGGGGCTCTTTGCCAGAGCGTACGGCGGACGGGCGATCTTGTTGTCATTCGTCTGCTGCTCGAAACCGGCAGCGGACTTGAGCATCACGCAGTTCTGCACCCGCAGGTCACTCAGCGTCTGCGACGTTCCGTTCTTCAGCCACATCTCCATACGGACGTGATCTTTTTGAGGCCGGACGACGGCTCCGAATCGGATGCCGTTCGGCAGAACGCGTTCGATATCGAGCGTTCCGTCGTCGTGCCGGTTCCACTCCAGCTTTTCGAGCGTGGCTCCCTGCTTGTCGAACACGGTCGGGATATGCGTATGCGCGAGGTACGTCAGTCCGAGGTTTGACCAGATGGCTTCGGGGACGTCGACGACCACGAAGTCGTGATCGCCCCACGGAGTAAAGACGCTGACCTTCGTTTCCCTCTGCGGTCGGATTGCTCCATCG
>JAPOLP010000595.1 GCA_029977045.1 Planctomycetota bacterium | reverse complement strand
TCCGACGCTTGAGATCGAAGAGAGCATTCTGCAGGCGGCAGGCTGCGAGATTGTCAGCGGGCAGTGCAAAACGCCTGAGGCACTGATCGCGCTGGTTGCTGACGCCGACGCGGTGATTACTCAGTTCGCTCCGGTGAATGCGGATGTCGTCGCCGCGATGCAGAAGGCGCGAGTCATCGTGCGGTACGGGATCGGCTACGACAACGTGGCCTGCGACGCCGCTCGCGAGAAGGGCATCCCCGTCTGCAACGTCCCTGACTACTGCATCGACGAGGTTGCTGATCACACGCTGGGCTTTATTCTCGCCCTGACGCGGCAACTGCGAGCGAACTGTTCTCTGATTGCAAAAGGTCAGTGGGGCCTGGCCGTGCCGCTGGAGCAGATGCGAGCGTTGCGGGATCAGACAGTCGGAGTGATCGGACTCGGGCGCATCGGACGAGCGGTCGTCGAACGACTCCGGCCCTTCAAGCCGACAATTCTCGCAGTAGATCCGTTGGTCTCTGCGGAAGCCGCTGCGGAACTCGGCTGCGCGCTGACCAGTCTCGACGAACTGCTCGCGAAGAGTGACATCGTCACGTTGCACTGTCCGTCGACCGACGCGACTCGAAATCTCATCAACGCCGAATCGCTGTCTCGCATGAAATCGGGATCGCTGCTGATCAACATCGGGCGAGGTGATCTGGTCGACCTGGCCGCTTTGACGGAGTCGCTGGAGTCCGGGCACACGGCTGGCGCGGCGCTCGACGTCTTCAATCCCGAGCCGCTTTCGTCCGACTGCACGCTGCCGGCGATGGACAACGTGATCGTTTCGTCGCATATCGCGTCGTGCAGTCCGGTGGCCGCTCAGAAGCTGCGGGAAACAGCGGCGAAACTCGCAGTGGCGGCTCTGCGAGGCGAAGCTCTGCCCAGCATCGTGAACGGACTCTGAGACCATGCGGCCTTTCATCAACTCGATTGAAAACAGGTTCCACAGTTCCCTGAGCGAGATGGCCCAATGAGCGACAGCGTTCTGGTTACGGGCGGCAGCGGCTTCATCGGGACGTGGGTTCTGCACGAGCTGATCGCGCGAGGGGCTCGTCCGGTCGTCGTCGACGTCAAGCCGGCGCCGGAACGCTGGCAGGCGTTGCTGGGCGATCAAGCCAGCCAGGTTGAGTGGGCCGGCGTGTCGCTGCTCGATTGCGAAGGGCTCGAACAGACCATCCGCCAGCACGGGATTTCGCACGTCATTCATCTTGCCGCGATGCTCACGCCGGACTGTCAGCAGAATCCGCTGGAAGGGTGCCGCGTCAACGTGCTCGGCAGTACCAGCGTGTTCGATGCCGCTCGGCGATCGGAGCGCGTGCGGTCGATCTCATACGCCAGCTCGTACGCCGTTTATGGTGAGGCTGTCGCCGAAGGCGCTTCTGATACCGGGCCGCCGACGTTTTACGGAGCGTTCAAGCTGGCAGTCGACCAGATCGCCGAGCAGTACTGGCGGCACTTCGGGATCGCGTCGATCGCCGTGCGGCCCCATGTTGTTTACGGGCCGCTACGGGAAGTCGGCCTGACGGCGGGGCCCTCGCTGGCAGCTCGGGCTGCCGCGCTCGGCGAGCCCTACTGCATCGGATACACGGGCCGCGTCTGTTACGACTACGTTGCGGATGTCGCTCGCGCGTTCGTGCGGGGGGCTTTCGACTGTCCAGACGGAGCGTCGGTCGTCGACCTGCCTGGCGAACCAGCGACAACGGACGAGTTCGCCGCAGCGATCGCTGACGCAGTCCCGGAAGCCGCCGGCCTGATCACCGTCGATGGCCCGCGGATTCCGTCGAACATTCCGCCCGCACCCAACTACATCAACACTCTGTTTACCGACTGGACTCCCACGCCACTGCGTGAGGGCGTTCGTCGCACGGTCGATTTTTATCGCCAGTCCGCCGGCCTCTGACCGGCAGGGGATTCCGCTTCAACTAACTGAGAGGAACGCAGCACGATGAAACCGTTCTTCATTCCAAAGACCGCTGCCGGACTGTGGCTGCTGCTCGCGTTGTTTGCGGCGGCTCAGCAGTCGGTCGCGCAGGACGGAGCTGGCCAGCAGACGAAGTTCGTCGATTGCTCGCTGCTGATCGCTCCGGAGTACCCGGCGACGTGGCCGTCGGCGCCGTTTCCCCGGTTTCAGATCATGCACATGCGGACGATCGGCCCGGACAGTGCCTACAACGTCGACTCGCTGCTGATCGATGGCAATACGGGTACGCAGCTTGACGTACCGCCGCACTCGGTCGCTCGACCGGACCTCAATCGCGAGAAGTCCGGGCCGCTGGGGCTCGCCTATATCGACAAGATCGAAGCGTGGCAGTTTGGCGGCGAGGCCTGCGTCGTCGATGTTCGCGACCTGCTCGACAAGGCACCCAACGGAACCAGCCCACTCGTCCGGCCAGAACATGTGCAGCGGTTTGAGCAGCAGCATCGCAGGCTGCACTTCGGTGATGTCGTGCTGTTTCGCAGTGATTACTCGGACAAGTACTACCGACCGTTTCCTGAAGGCTCGCGGTACATTGCCGACATTCTGGATCGCAAGGCTCCGGGCTACCCGGACCCGGATCCGGACTGCATGGAGTTTCTGGCGACTCGCGGCGTGATGACGCTCGGCACCGACAGTGCCAGCATGGGACCGCTGCCGAATCTTGCCGAGCCGACTCACTACGCCGGCCTGAAGCACGGCATGATCTGGACGGAAGGAGCGACGAATCTCGGAGCGCTGCCGCCGACCGGAGCCTTCTACACGATGCTCGGGCCGAAGCATAAAGACGGTCCGTACGGTGACGGTCGCGCATTCGCGATCACGGGTGGCGACTTGCCGGCACGACTGATCGCAGCCTCGAAGGCGAAGCGGGCAATCGATCTCTCGCCGACGCTGGAGCAGGGTCTGCCGCTCACATCACCCGGTATCGGTACCGGCAATCACCGGCAGGTGTATCTCAAGGTCGACTTCCTATACTCCGACTACCTCGACATGCACCATCACACGCACCTGATGGACAGCATGGCCGGAACGCACCTCGTGCCGCCGTCGTACGCTCTGCCGCCCGAGGGTTCACAGGTGACATACGCCCCGGAGGTTCGTGGCTGGCTGGCTGACTACGAAAAGCAGTACGGACCGCGAGGCTTCAGCTCGCGGACGACTGAAAAGGTGCCGCTCGACTGGACCTGCGGCGAGGCCCGCGTCATCGACGTCACGTCGCTGGTCGGCTCGACAGATAAATCTGCCTGGCCGGCCTCGCCCGAGATCACTCCGGCCCTCATTCAGGCCGATGAGAAGAAGCACGGCCCGCTGCGAGCAGGCGACGTTGTCATATTCCGCACAGGCCACGTCGAGAAGCATCTCAAGCCCGCTCCCGACGATTCTGGCCTGTGGACCGACCCGCTCGCCGGCAGCACCGAAGGCTGGCCAGCACTCGGACCAGACGCCGTCTTCTACTTGAAGAAGCAGGGAATTCGATGCGTCGCTACTGACGCTCCGGACCTCGGCGGAGTCGATCCGAAACGAGCACTGATGACCTACTGGGCGCTCGGCACCAGCGAAATGGTTGGCGTCGAGTTCCTCGTCAACGTCGGCGAAATTCCACAGATCGCATACTTCCTCTTCGCTGCCGTCAAGGTCCGCGACTGCCATGGCGGTCCGGGGAGAGCGACGGTGTTGCATGACTGAGGCATCGACGAACGCTCTACCGGAGACGTGTCTGCCGACCTGGGAAGTCGCTGAACTGCCGGAGCCGAAGCCGCTGGGGTTGAAGAACCTCGCCGGGTTCATTGGGCCGGGCATCGTTATGTGTGGCATTCAGATTGGCGGTGGCGAGTGGCTGCTCGGGCCGGCGATCACGGCGAAGTACGGTGGCGGTCTGATGTGGGTGGCAACCGTCGCGATCCTATGTCAGGTCTTCTACAACGTCGAATGCGGTCGGTACGCCCTTTACAGCGGCGAGCCTGTCTTCACCGGTTTCATGCGGACAAAACCCGGTCCCGGACTGTGGGTCAGCGTTGCGATGCTGTTGAGCGTTGGCGCTCTGATTCCTGGACTCTCTACGAACGCCGCCGTCCTGATGGTCTCGATGTATCTGGACCGCCTGCCCGCTGAGGCAGGTGTCGCCGAGAATGACCTGATCCGGATTGTCGAAGAAGACTCAGGCGGAGCGATGTCGAGTTTCGATGCGAAAGTCGGACCGGCCTGGCAGGACGGAGTGCTGCTTGAGCCGAGCGAGAACGGTTTCATTCTTAAGGGCAAAGCGAAACCTAGTGCCACAATACGACTTGAGCGACTCAACGCAGATCTGCCTGACGCGTCAGGCAGGCCGCTTCGCGACCTGTCACATCAACCAGTGTCTGTCTCCGTGGCAGAAGATGGAACATGGGCGGTGGAACGTCCGGATGACACGTTTCTCGTCAACGTCATGGCCTATGCGTGTCTGGGGATGGTGGTGTTGCCGGTGCTGATTGGTGGCAAGGTCTACAACATGC
>JAPOLP010000401.1 GCA_029977045.1 Planctomycetota bacterium | reverse complement strand
TCAACGTCGACGCGACGGATCAGGATGGCAACACGCTGACGTACTCGATCACGGGCGGTGCGGATGCGGCGCGGTTCGACATCAACAGCAGCACGGGCGTCGTGACGTTCAAGACGGCTCCGGACTTCGAGAACCCCGCAGACGCGAACGCGGAAAACAGCTACGAGTTAACGGTCACCGTCACGGACAACGGAACCGGCAACCTGACGGCCACGCAGAACATCACGGTCAGCGTCACGCAGAGTACTTTTGTATTGGGGTCAGTGTGGCTCGATTCCAACGGCAACGGCATTCGGGACGAGATTGGCCGCGTCGAGGGAATTGAAGTCCGGCTTCTGACACTCAATTCCAGCGGCAGTGTCATTCAGCTTGGTTCATCAGCAACCACAGACAGTAACGGTGAATTCTCGTTTCCGCTGGGCAGCCTGCCGCCGGAACCTGTCGTCGTCGAGTTTGGTTCGATGGCCAATGGCGTGTCCTATCGGTTCACTTTGCGGGACGTTGGAGACAACCGTTTTGACAGTGACGCACACCGGCTGACGGGGCGGACAACTCCGGTTCAGCTGCCAGCGACGGGACTGATCGTCGACGCCGGATTGATTCCTCTGACCGTCGAGATTCTGGACGCCGAGCCGGTCAACGAAGGCGAACCCGGCGACGTCACCACGGCAGAGTTTGAGATTCGACTGAATGGACCAGCACCGCACCCGGTGACTGTCCTTGCCCTCTCGGCCTCTGGAACAGCGACGAGCGGTGTGGACTTCTCGCCGATTGGACTTAGCTCAGGGGCCGTGACGTTCCAGCCAGGACAGACGTCGAAGATCGTGCGAGTCCCAGTGCTCGGCGACCTGCTGGACGAGAACGACGAAACGTTCACTATCACGCTGTCGCTGTCGATCGGCGCCGCCATTCTCAACGGCGGCAGCACAGCGACCGGCACGATCCTCGACAACGATGCCGCAACGCCGACCGTCCAGCTCATTCCCACTGCGTCCATTGTCGAACGCAACGCGCCCGATCGCCGAGCGATGACGTTTGAACTGCGGCTTGCTGGCGGAGCCGTTGACGAGGACATCGAAGTCAGTTTCCAGACAACAGGCATCACGATCCCGACGGGATTTGAGGCCGCACAGGCTGGCATCGACTATCTGCCTCGCACCGGGACGGTGGTGATCCCCGCCGGCCAGACGTCGGCTCAGATTCGAGTTGAAGTCATCGCCGACGATATCCCCGAAGACGACCAGTTGTTCGGGCTGCAACTGACAGGGATCGTGTCCGCGGGAACAACAGACGCGGTGCTCGGTTCCAGCACAACAGCTGTCGGCCGGATCATCGACGACGACGTCGAGGTACCCACGGCGTCAATCGGCAAGGCGGAAGGCGTCGAGCTGAACGAGCCGTTCGAGCCGGCGCTGCGATTCCCGGTCACGCTTGACGGCCCGTCGGATCAGTCGGTGTTCGTTGAGTACTCGTCGGTCATTCTGCAGGGCGTTGGAACGGCGACCGCACTGGTCGACTACGAACCGCGTCTTAATGGCGTCCTGGAGATTCCCGCCGGGCAGGTCGAGGGCTTCATCGACATTCGCGTCTTCGGCGATCAGGACGTCGAACCTGACGAGGTCGTCGCGGTTGAGATCACTGCCGTCCGGCTCGCTGACAACACCACCGGCCTGCTCGGTGAAACGCTCGGCACCGGCACGATCATCAACGACGACGTCGCTGTCCCCGAGGTGGGATTCGCTGGGAATTCCGAAGTAACCGAAGGCCGGCGAAACGAGTTCCGGCGGCTCGAATTCGAGATCACTCTGAACGGTCCCGCTGCCGAGGATATTACCGTTGTCGTTTCGACGCTCAGCCCGCCAGCAGACGCCGGAGCCAGTGTCGCGACGCCGGCCGCAATCGGCCTCAGCGGCGGAGCGACGCCAGCTGACGGCGACTTCCTGGCGTTCACTCAACGGCGAGTGATCATTCCGAAAGGCCAGACATCGGCGATCCTCGCCGTCAATATCGTCGGCGACGAAACCGTCGAAAACGACGAGGCTCTGCGTGTCCGCATCGTCAGCGTCGAAGGCAACGCGACACTGAATCAGGCACGGGCTCAGGCGACAGGAACGATCATCAACGACGACCGCGACAGCGTGATCGTGTCGATCGACCCCGAAATCACCGTCCGTGAAACCGACGATCCGAAGACCAGCGTCGCCGAATTCACAGTACGGCTCGACGCTGTCGCCAACGAGACGATCACTGTCACTTACAGGACGATCAACACACTCGCGATCGCGGCGACCGGGCTTGCGACGCCGGGAGTTGATTTCGTTCCAATCGGAGCAGGGGCGTCTCCCGACGGTTCGATCAAGTTCGCTCCGGGCGAAACCGAGCAGACGATTCAAGTGATCGTGCTCGGCGATCGCCTGCAGGAATCACCCGAGAACTTCTATCTCAGACTGACCGGCGTCAGCGGCGCGAATGATGCGATGCGGGCAGTGGACCTGGTTTCGGGAGCCATCATCGATCCGATTGCTGAACTCGACCCGTTTGCATCCCAGGCTCGGGCGACGATTCTCGACAACGACGACGGCCAGGCGACGGTCTCGCTTCAGTCGCGGGCGTCCGCCGTCGAACCTGACGCTCCGGGTATCGCGCCAGTGACGCTGACGGTCTCGCTCGACAATGCGCTCGACGATGACGTTGTCGTCGCCTGGTCAACTCGTGCGAACTCGCAACCGGGACACGCGACTCCGAATGTCGACTTTGCGTCTGTCACTGGCGGCACCGTTCGGATTCCTGCTGGCCAGACCGAAGCAACGATCACCGTGCAGATCCTCGGGGACGGCCTGCAGGAGGGCGAGGAACGCTTCCTCGTGATGCTGGACTCGGTCGTTTCCGGCACGGCGGAAGTCTCGACGTCCGAAGCCCAGGGTGTGGTGCGGATTATCGACAACGACTTCGACATGCCGGTCGTGCAGATTACGGATGCCGAAGTCATTGAGGGCGACCCCGGCGACGATGTCGATCTCGTGTTTACCGTCCAACTCGCCGGCCCGGTGCCCAACCGCCAGGTCAGCGTCGAGATCGCCACCGATCGGCTTGCGGACGACATCCCCGGCCTTGCGAAGACCGACGGCGACGACCGCGACGCATTCGCGACCCGCCGCATTCTGTATTTCGATCCAAACGTCACGACGCAGGAATTCCGCGTCCGCGTCATTCCGGACGATCACTTTGAGGCCGACGAACTGGTCTTCGTCCGGCTGTTTAACGCGGACGGTATCGAACTGGCTGACGGAGCGAACCAGGCCGTCGGACGGATCATCAACGACGACTTCGCCGTGCCGACACTGACGATCAGTTCTGCCACGATGCTCGAAGGGGACGTGCCGGGACAGAACGTCCTTGAATTTGAAGTGACGCTCGACGCCGACCCCGAAGCGGGCAGCGTTCCGGTCGTGACGGTCGATTACTCAACGATCGACGTGACCGCGATCGGCGGTGACGACTATCAGTCGGTGTCGGGCGCGCTGACGTTCGATGAGGCTCACCGGTCACAGACAATCCGTGTGCCGATCAACGGCGACACGATGGACGAGGAAACGGAAGAGTTCCTCATCGAGCTGTCGAACGCGGTCAACGCAAACCTGCATCCCGGAGCGTTTCAGGGGCTGGGAGTCATCGAGAACGACGACGCTCCCGAGATTCACTTGCGGATTGATTCCGTCACTCAGCGGGAAGGCAACGACGGCACGACGGACTTTGTCTTCACCGTTTCGCGCGTCGGCCAGCCCACGACTCCCGTCTCCGTCGATTTCGCGACGGCAGCCGGCACGGCACTGGAAGGGCTCGACTTTGAAGCTCAGAGCGGCCAGTTGACGTTCTCGCCCGGCGGACCGGCGACACAGAACGTCACCATCCGCGTTGTTGCCGACGAACTGCCGGAAGAGGAAACCAAATCGTTCTTCGTCACACTGGACAATCCCGTTGGTGCAACGATTGACCCGGCAGCCGCGCAGGGCGCCGGCACGATTCTCGACGACGACGAACGCGTCTTCCGCGAAGACGGCGATCAGGAACTGCTGCGCATTGCACGGCTGATTCAGGATCTGATCGCCGAGATCGGAAATGACCCGAATAACCGCGAGCTGATCAACCTGATCACGACGCTCAGCCGCGAAGTGCTCCGGCAGCTGAACCTCGACGCCGGGCTCGTCTTCATCACGGACCCGGTCGACTTCCTGCTGACCGACGTCGAAAGCCGCACGGTTGGCTACACGAACTCGGCCGGAGAAGTGAACGAGGTTGCCAAAGCGTACTACTCCGGCGACGCCGCCGTTGAACTGGTCGTCATTCCCGGAGCCGATCCGGGACTTTACGGGCTGCAACTCTCCGGCGTCGGATCGGGCGAGTACCAGACGGCGGCCACTCTAGTGACGGCCGACGGCTTTGCGACAACGCAGACGGCGGGTGGAGTGCTGAACGGCAACTTTGAGCTCGCACTCGACCTGCAGCCCAATGTGATCGCCAATCTCCGCAACGGTGTGTTTGCAGAACTCGCCGGTGCCGCGGGCGACGACTTGCAGCAGCAGAATCTCAACAACATCAGAAACGATCAGCTCGCAGCTTCCGAAGAGGCACGACTCGCACTGGAAAGCCTGCGAACGGAAATCCGCAATGCCGTCAATAACGATGGCACGTCGCCACTGTCGAGTACGCTCTTTGGACAGTTGCTGCGGCGAGTCACCGAGTTCGGTGGTGAGCTGCGTGACTCGCTCGCGGAAGAGCTCGAAGAACTCTTCGGCAACCTGCTTGATGTCGAATCGCAGACCGATCCGGATGCGAAGAAGGATGAAGACGACGAACCCGACACGCTCGACACCTTCTGGCGCAGCCTCGGACGAACGTTGCTCGGCACGCCGGGCAACCTGCTGAACCTGTCTGACTTCTTCGACCTGACCGGCTCAAACGACGACGATGACGGTGATGACAACTCGAACGAAAACGGTGAGCAGCAGAACGACGGCCAGAACAATGGAGCCGCTCCCAACAACAACGGCCAGGCTCAGCGTGATGGCGATCAGCAGGCCGCTTTGATGCCCGAACGCTATCGTCGCCTGCGATACTGGCCCGATGGCCGGTTCGCTCAGATCAACGACGGCAAAGCCAGCCCGTGGGCTCAGCCTCAGCAGGCGAAGTCCGCCGGGAAGCCGGAAGTTGCTCTGCGACAGAAGGCAACGGTTTCGCAGAATGCCAATCGAGCCGCCCCGACATCAGACGCTTCGGCTGAAGCTGCCGATGCCGCCGGGTGATCAGTCGTCAGCTGACAATCGACCTGACCAGAACAAGTCCAGGATGGGCAGACCGTCGGGTGTCGCTCATGGGACAGACTGGCTGGCTGACCGAACAGATGGCAGACTGTCGAGGTCATGCCCCGCCTGTTGTCACGATGTCTGTTGTGCCTGCTGGTGTCGATCACGCTGGTCGTTGGATCGACAGAGCAGTCGGCGAGCGCGCTGGCGCAGGAATCTGCCTCGCCGGAAACGCGTCACGCTGGCAGCATGCCGATCGCCGCTGAGCTTCTGCCGTTCACGGATGGCATCCCGGAACTCGCCGACCTGCAGAGCCTGCTGTTTGCGAACTCCGAAGGCGCCCGCGATCAGGCGGACCAGCTGCTGACTGAGTACCTCAGAGATCACTCGAATGCAGACATTCTGCTGATATGAGCCGCTGTTCGGGGCGAACTTGGTGAGCGTTCCGCAGCATTCGATGACCTGGACGCTGCCATTCGTGCTGGAGTGCCGCGGTGGAGACGGCACTGGTTAAAGAGC
>JAPOLP010000752.1 GCA_029977045.1 Planctomycetota bacterium | reverse complement strand
AGTTCTCGCTATTCAAACGCGATGAGAAACGACCAACGTACGACCCGATCCGCGAGGATGCCGTCTTCTTTCTGGCTGAGTCTCTCTACCAGCAGGAAAAGCTTCCGAAGGCTTCGGAGCGTTACCAGGCACTCATGAAAGAGTACCCGGCGACCCGGTATCTGGATCAGTCGACGCGTCGGCTGTTTGACATCTCGCGGCGCTGGCTCGGCGTTGAGGGCTTCGCGTCAACAAACGAGATCCAGCAGGTCAGTCTCGAAGACGATGCTGATAACGGCCCGCTGTCGAGCGTCAAACCGCAGAAGAAGGGCGTCTGGTGGCTCCCGAATCTGACAGACAAGTCTCGACCGCGAATGGACCTGGCCGGCCACGCACTGAAGAATCTCAAATCGATCTGGATGAACGATCCGTCCGTACCACTGGCTGACGACGCGATCATGCTTGCCGCGACGCATCATTTGCGAAAAGGCAACTACCGCGACGCCGACCGCCTGCTGACGATGCTCCGCGAACAGTTTCCCAAGAGCACGCACCTGCAGACGGCCTTCGTGCTGGGCTCGCACGTCAAGCTGATGTCGTACCAGGGCTCTAAATACGACGAGCAGTTGCTGACTGACGCGAAGGAACTGAAGGAGAACACTCTGCGGCTGTTCCCGGAACTCGCCGAAAGCGATCGGATTCGCACCGAGCTGAAGGCGATCCACGAGGCTGAAGCCAAACGCGACTGGCAGATGGTTCTGCTCTACGAAAAGAAAAACAACGACAAAGCCGTCGCCGTCTACTCCCAGGAAGTCCTGCGAAGATTCCCGGACACGAAGTACGCGGACCTTGCTCGGAAAAAACTGGCAAGCCTCAAGGGAGCTTCTGTCGCGGTATCCGGTCCTGCGACGCAGCCTGTCGATCGCGCGATTGTCCCGTTTGAGAGTCAGCCGGCGACCAGCACCGGTCGAGTCCGAATCGACGAGGCTGCTCCGACCCTGCAGCCCGTGCCGCAGAACGGCGGACCTAAGTTTGAGGACGGACCGGTCTTCGAGCCCGATGGTCCCATCTTTGACGACGGCCCTTCGTCACCGGCGAGTCAGCCGACAGCCGGTCGTGTGAAACTGTAGACGCTTGCGATCGAACGGAGAGACACTTGCCGACATCGACAGACCACAACGCGAAAAGCAGCGTGCTGGCTGGCGATGTGTCGCAATCTGCCGTCTCGTGTCGTCGCAGTCTCATCAAGTTCCTCGCCGTCGCTGTGATGTTCGCGCTTCCCGGCTGCGGCTATCTGGTCGGCCCTTCACACGACCTGCAGATCACGACGGTTGAAGTCCCGACGTTTGAGAACGAGTCGTTTCGACGCGGACTCGAGCAGACATTGACCGAGGCCGTGCAGAAGGAGATTCAGAATCGGACCGTCATGCGTCTCGTCCGAGGTCCCGGCGCACAAACCCGCCTCAAGGGACGCATTGTCGACGTCCGCAAAAACGTGCTCGGCGAAAACCGATTCGATGACGGACGCGAACTACAGCTTTCCCTGGTTGTTGAAGTAACCTGGGAGGATCTGCGAAACGGCCAAGTGATCTCACAGCAGTCGATCCCTGTCGATGCGAACGCCGTGTCGCTCTACTCGCAGGCAGACTTCGCACCTGAAGTCGGGCATTCGATGGCGACTGCGGTCCAGCAGGCGACTCAGCAGACCGCCCGCCGCATCGTCGACATGATGGACGCTCCCTGGTAGCCGGTCGCCCATTACGTCCTGAACACAGTTATTCCGCAGGCGTTCGCAGCAGAGCATGAACGACTCGGCGGTCGAATGGTCGGAAGCCGAGTTCGCTATACAGCATCAAGGCCGGCGAGTTTCTCGCGTCAACCGCCAGAACAAGTTCGAGTGCTCCGGCCTGTTGAGCGCGACACAGCCCTTCAAGCAGGATGACTCGACCGAGTCCTCGGCCACGAGCTTCGCACGCGACGCCGAAGTAGACGACTTCCCAGACCTGCTCGTCCGGGTGATTTGTCAGAAGAAGCACTCCAACGTCAGCTCCGTCGATTGAGAACAGCAGCCAGCGATCCGGTGAGAACTCGCCAGCGAGCTGATGACCGTCGAGAGCTTCCGTGCCGGATCGGCACCCGTTGAGTTCCGGACAGTCGAGCGTTCCCTGCCAGGTTCGTTCGAGCAGGTTGGCGAACCGGTCGCGATTCGCTGCCGCATCGAACCCCTGAATTTCTACCGACTGCTGCTCAGGTAGCGCAGGCAACTTCGTTTCGAGTGACCTTGCCAGAAAACTCAGTTCGGTCAGTTTTGGAATGCCCGCCGCGATGAGGTCTCTCGACGCAGACACATCCTGCGGAGCCAGCAGGCACTGAGCGATCCAGCAGTCTGACCGCTCAAAAAAGTCGACAGCCTCTAAATAGAGCTGTCGTTGAATCTCGCCAGATTCTGTGGGGCTGAGACCTGAAACGACTGCGGCAGGCCAGAAGTTGATTGTTCCGTCGGCCTGAGTCGCGATCGTCAAAACACCGCGGATTCGATCGCCAACCCGAATCGCCAGCGAACGGTTCAACGAGAGGCGTTTCTTCGACTGCGATTCAAGAAGCTGTTCGATCTGGCTGTTTCGTTCCTGCGCGTCAGCATTGCTGAACTGAATTCGCAGTCGTTCCCGCAAGTTAGCATCCGACAGTGCAGCGCTGCCTCGTTGGGAATCTTGAAACATCTCCGGACCGCGGTTCATCCCTGGATCCGGCAACAACCAGGTCGGCACGGACCAGCCTCAGGTGGCGGACAGGAACCAGCAAGCGGCAAAGTGCCGTTACTCATCACCGGAGCCGCCGGAGCACTGAACAGCTTCGACACATCAGCAGTTCCACAGCCCGGGCAGTTTGGTTTCTCCGTACCGCGAACGAGCAACTCGAATTCAGTTCCACAGTTTTCGCAGGCGTACTCAAAGATCGGCATCGTGACACATCACAGGCTGGAAGCACTTTGATAAGGACAGGGTCGAACCGCAGGGGACCGAGTCAGATTTCAGCCGGAAAGCTGCCGACGAAACCTCAGCCTGTCAACTCAGAGCGAGCCGCGTCGTCCCGAATGCTGATGAGAAGCCGGCTCATCCTTCAGTCCATCCAGAATCTGCCAGGACGGATCCAGATAAACCGGCACAAAATTGCGAGGCAATCGCTGCTGGCGTTCCGGCGACGTTGATACCGAGTTTGTCGAAACGTCGCTGACGGAAATCCCTGAGAAGAACTGCTCGGTCGCAGGTCTGCGTGGGACATAGTCCGGCAGAATGGCAACAGCGAATGTCAACGCAGCGACAGACAGCATTCCGACGGAATGCAGCACCGATCGCGACTGTCGCCCAGAAAACCCGCTGCCCGGTTTCGTCAGGCGAGCTTCAATCTCGGGCCAGACGCTGTCGTGCCTGGACTTCACCGTGGCGGATTTGAGTGTCTCCAGCACGTCGGAGCTGTTCATCATCGCTTCGACGTGCTGTTGACAGTCCGGGCACTCATTAACGTGCTCACTGACAGCTTCTGCCTCCGCTTGAGTGAGATCATTGCCGACCCACAAAGCGATCATCTCACGCGCAAATCTGCAGTTCATTTGCTGGGAGCCTCGGTTTCTGACACAACGCCCTCGCGACTTAGCCGCGCCGTCCACAGTTTCTGGAACTTAGACCGTGCTTCTGCAAGTCGCCACCGAATCGTCGCTT
>JAPOLP010000016.1 GCA_029977045.1 Planctomycetota bacterium | reverse complement strand
TTTCGGGCGGGACACGAGGCACAGTGGCGGGAGCAACCTTGGGGAGCTTGCCGGTTCACTAAACCTCGCCCCCCGCGAGCGTTTTGTCGCCGAACGTGATTCAGAGAAATCTGCGTCTCGTGTGAATTGATGATGAATGACTGATTGCCGATCCCTCGCGGGAAGGGGCTGCCGTTTGGTCACCGAGTTCTGGGAAATCAGCGGGCACCCGTTAGCGTCCGGTTCTCAATCACCCGGAAAACCGCGAGCTAACGCTCGGCGGCTGATCACAACTCGAGGGCCATTGGCATCCGCCGGTTGGTGGCTGCAGACAGGAGCCACTCGCGGTTCCTCGTCGGCGGCGGAGTTGTCGAATCCGACTGTGTGGTTTGTGTGAAGGCTCTGCGGGTAATCAGCGAAGGATTGAGAGACGCTGGCTGGCAACGTTGCGGTCAGCGGCGGCGATCGACACAGTCTCAGGCTGACGCCCGCGCCAGTCGCGCGGCCTTGAAACCTTTGCGGGCATGACGATCTGCCTGGAGTTTTGAATTTGCTGTCGATTCCGGATTCGACCCGGCTGAAGCCGTTGCTGGTGCTGACGGTTAGCGGTCCGTTGCTGATGCTGCTTCTGATGTCGCAGCTTCAGAGCCGGTCACTGCGCGAGCAGGCAGAGCGAGCAACGGTGCGGCGACTGCGCGCGATCGCACTGAGTGTCGAATCCAATCTTGCCGTCGTGCCAGAGCGGACGATGACGGACCCCGAGACGGCTCGGCGTCTGACGGCACTGGCACGGTCACTGTTTGTTCGACTGCAACTGATCGAACTCGATGAACCGCCGAAGCTGCTTTACGACTCGCAGACAAAGTCCGCGGTTGTCGACTGGTCGGGGATTGACGGGGCAGGCTCGGGCGAACTGACGGAGATTGATGGCAGTCTGCGGGAGCTGTTTCTCGCGCGAACGGGTGGCAGCGGTGGCGACCTGCGACGTGGCCAGGGCATCTGGCATTCACTCGCCGCCGTCAGAGTTTCTCACAGCGACGACCGACTGATAATTGTGCGGGTCAGCTCGCCGACGTTTGCGGGCTCGCGCGAGACAACGTTCGAGATTGCTCTGCTCTGGCTGACGGGGATCGCTCTGACCGGAGTTCTACTGACCGGCGTCGTGCTGCTTTATCGGCGATCGGCGTTGACGCTGCGGCGACTGGCGATGATGCACCGCAACATCCGGCGTCTCACCGAGCACGATGACTCGCTGCCCGCCGTCGAAGCGCGTCTGTCCGTGCTCGCCGATGCCTTTGCGACTGCGGCTCGTCGGCTCGATCAACTTGTCTCCGGCCATCGCAGCCGTATCAGCGAGCTGGAACTGGCGACCGGGTTTCTGGAGACCGTTCTGGAAGCAATGGTCGAAGGCGTGCTGGTCGTTGATCGCCAGCAGCGGGTCGCCTTCGCGAATCAGGCGGCTGTTCGGCTGCTGGGAGCCGGCTCGGCAGCGGTCGGCCGACCGGTTCTGGAAGTCGTCCGGCATCCCATCGTCGATCAGACGCTGAGGAAGATTGAAAGCGGTGATGATCAGGCCGAGGCCGAGTTTGAGCTGCGTGGCGAGCAGCGGATTCTCTCGCTCTACGCGACGCGGTTGCGTGGTAACGCGTCCGGCGGAGCGATGCTCGTGCTGCAGGACGTCACCGATCTGAGGCGGCTCGAAAACCTGCGCAAGGAGTTCGTGTCAAACGTTTCGCACGAACTCAAGACGCCGCTGGCCGGCATTCAGGCGTATGCGGAAACGCTGCTCAGCGGAGCGATTGAAGACACGGACGCCTGCCATCGATTCGTCACGCGGATCCAGGAGCAGGGCAACCGACTAAACGATCTCGTTCAGGATCTGCTGCAACTCGGTCGGATCGAAGCCGGCCAGGAAGCCTTTCAACTCGAACGCGTTTCCGTTGCCGAATCGATTCTGGCGTCCGTCGAATCCCAGCAACTCGCCGCCGAGGGCAAGCAGATCTCGATCGAGCTGCGGTCACCGTCCGCCGACCTGTTTGTCCGGGCGGATCGCAAGGGCCTGCAGACGATCTTCGACAACCTGATCAGCAACGCGGTGAAGTACACGCCGGAATCCGGCCAGGTCCAGATTCACTGGAGCCGCGTAGGTGACGACGTCCAAATCGACGTGACCGACTCCGGCGTCGGCATCGCCAGCGAGCACCTGCCACGCATCTTCGAACGCTTCTACCGAGTCGACGAAGCCCGCTCCCGCGACATTGGCGGCACCGGCCTGGGCCTCTCGATCGTCAAGCACCTGATCAACGAATTTGGCGGCAGCATCGACGTCCGCAGCGAACTCGCCGATGGCAGCACCTTCACCATTCGCCTGCCTGCGGCGTAACTGGCTCGGTCGACGTTATGACCCGGCTTCGTGCTGCCGTCCGGTTTCGGACTTGCGAACCTGCATCTCAGCTAAAATACAGAGTGAATTGACGAGCTACCCCGACTCCTGGTTCGTTCCCTCCCGCCACTCAATTTCTTACACTCCGCACCGTGCCAGCGCTTCGGGTCATTAGGTTCCTGGCCCGGTTAGTTGTGTTGTCGCAAAGTCGGGATTTCTATTGTCTCTCTTGGACGCTCCCGGGAAGTACACGCTTCTTCAGGCTTTTTGAGGTCGATCACTCATGGCTGCTTCGACGGCAATTCTCTCGGAAAAACTGCACGAGTACCCGCAACAGGATGTCATCGACGGGAGTGGCGGGGGAGCGGCTTCGATTCTTGATGACTGTCTGAATAGCCAGGGCGGGGTTCTGCAGCTTCTGCATCGTTACGCAGGCCGGACCTTCTGCACGCCAGGGAAACGCCTTCGCCTTGATGCTCAGTCGTACTATCCGGACTACATGAACGGTACGGGGCTCGATGAGCTTTGGATGTGCTGCACTGTTCCGATTGTGACGGGGGTCATTGACACACGCACGAACAAGGCTCCGTTCCGTGAAGGAGAGGCGCACGTCCTGACTCCGGGCGGCCAGGCCATTTCGCTGCAGGACCTGATTGCGGCCAATCCGGAAGCTGTCATGGGTGAGAAGGTGACGGCTTTCTCGAAAACGCTGTTCGGCGACCCGACCTGGCCGATCGTGTCGAAGAAGTTCGATAACCTGAATCCGATTCCGCACCACCTGCACTGGTCGAAGTGGGAAGTCTACGACATCAACTCGTTCGACAATCCCGGTGTCAGCGCATCGCATTATCACACCACGGCAATGGGGCTGTATCCGTTTGTGACGAAGGCCCAGTTCCTGGCCTGCATGAAGAGTTTCGGAAAGGGCGAGTACAACGGAGTTCGGCATTTGTCGCCGCACACGATGATGTGGATCGACAATGGCTTTGTGATGCCGAACGGCGTGCTGCATTCGCCGACAAATCTTTGCACGCACGAGTTGCACGTCACGATGGATGAGCACTTCCTGGCCGAGGACCTGACACTTGACGGTCGTATCGGAGCAGCCGATGCGTTTTACGCGTGCCGGGAAGTGGACTATCCGAAGGAAAAGCACCAGGACTGGGAGTATCTGGTTGAGAAGTTTGACTTCGAGGCGAATCAGGATCCGAACTTCGTTCAGAAGAATTCGCGTCCGGCAATCACCGCCGAAGAATTCGCAGGCGATGGAGTCGATGCGAAGTGGATCGTTTACGGCGATTTCCTCGGCGACCAGAAGTGCTCGATTCTCCGTCTCACCTTGCAGCCTGGCGCCAGAACGAATTTCTGCCCGGAGAGTCCCGCCCTGTTCCACACGAATGGCGGAAGCGGTCGCGTTGGCAAGCTCGCAGTGCGGTATCACCAGGACATGAAGCTCGGCGAACTCTATCCCGAGATTGGCTTCATTACTCAGTCCGCACTGAACAGCGGCGGCGTCGAAATCGAGAACACGGGAAGTGAACCGCTGGTGTTGACCTTCGACTTCCCGCAGCAAGCGCACTCTCAGACGCCCGGTACGTAGTCGCTCGATTTCGGTAATCCTCTACGGCGCTGCCTCATTGGTCGTCGTGAGCAAGGCCGTTGACCTCAACGAAAACCGTTATCTCGTGGACCATCTCGTCTGTGGTCACGCAGCCACCAACATTAAGTTACGGGGTCTCCAGCAAACTGCACCCGCTTGATGAGACCGGAGCGAGTCACTCGACCTGCTGAAGCAGCTTTAGAGTCGGACACTGGACGCACTTCGTGCAGCAAAGTTCGACGCTTCGGTAGTGATCGCTGGATGGACCGTGTGCTTCAGTCTCGCTGTTCAAGCCGAGTGGATTCCGGTCGCATGAGTACAACGTCACCGCATTTGTGCGGCAGGCACCAGTTGTCCTCAGCATTCACAAAAGACCTGTCCTCGAATGAAATCTGCATTTGCTGCAGCGTCGCGATCACCTGCATTGTGTCTCTGTCTTCGCGCGGAGCGTAGTCGGTTCGGGAAGAGTCATGTACTGTTGCATCCCGTCAGCGTGATCTGAGGAGTTTCTGGAGTTCGCAAACGGCGAGACAGGGCTTTCTCGGCTTCGACGAGCAGGAACAGTGCGACAGTGGAAAGCAGGACTCGCAGCCACGAGCCGACCGCGGGAAGGTCGATCTCGAACAGGTCGCGTGAGACGGGCCAGAACGTGAAGACTGCCTGAAAGACGACGACCGCTGCGATACCCCACCACACGATTCGGTTGCCGAAGAAGCCGCGCCGATTGATCACCGAGTCCGTCAGGTGACGGCTGTTGAACAGGTATGCGACTTCGAAGAACACGATCGCGTTCACGGCAACGGCCCGGGCGGCTTCGACGCTGGCGCCTGACGATAATTCGTAAAAGAAAAGGCCGAACGTACCGAGCGCCATCAGGACTGAGACATACACGATTCGCCAGATGAGAGGGCCGTCGATCAATGCTGCACGCGGGTCGCGCGGTTTCTGGTGCATCACGTCATGATCGACAGGATCAAATGCCAGCGAGATTGCCAGGGCCACGGTGGTGACCAGGTTGATCCACAGAATGTGCAGCGGCAGGATCGGCAGCAGCGTGCCCAGCAGCAGAGCGGCGACCAGAGTGACGCACTCTCCTCCGTTGGTCGGCAGAATGAACAGGATGGTCTTCTTGAGGTTGTTGAACACGGTGCGGCCTTCTTCGACCGCGCGTTCTATACTGGCGAAGTTGTCGTCCAGCAGAACCATCTCAGCCGCCTCCTTCGAGACTTCCGTGCCGGTGATTCCCATGGCAACGCCGATATCAGCCTGCTTCAGCGCCGGAGCATCGTTCACCCCGTCGCCGGTCATCGCCACGATGTGTCCCTGTCGCTGCAATGATTGCACAAACTTCAGTTTGTGGGCCGGAGACACTCGGGCAAACACGTCCGTTTCCAGCACTGCCCGGTCGAATGCCGAGTCGTCCAGACGGTCCAGTTCGGCTCCGGTCATTGCTCCGTCGCCATTGCTGATGCCAATCTGCCGACCGATCGCGCGGGCGGTGGCAACATGATCGCCGGTGATCATCTTCACTCGAATACCGGCTGCATGGCACTTCGCGATGGCCTCGACTGCCTCCTGACGAGGCGGATCGATCATGCCCACCAGGCCGAGCAGCAGAAATCCGCCCTCGACATCGTGAGTCTCCAGGACAACGTTGTGCGATGGATGTTCTTTCATGGCGATGGCCAGCACGCGCTGTCCGTCAGCCGCCATCTCCGCGGTTCTCTCGTGCCAGGCGTCAGCGTCGAACGCAACGTCGCGACCGAACTCACTCGAACACCGAGTGAGAACGGCTTCCGGAGACCCTTTCAGAAAGACCCAGGCATGATCGGCATGGTCATGGTGCAGCGTCGCCATGTACTGCAGTTCGGATGCAAACGGAATCAGATCGGTGCGAGGACAGTTTCGCGCAGTCTGCTCTGGCTGCAGCCCAAGTTTCGCGGCGAGGACCAGAAGTGCCCCCTCAGTCGGATCTCCGTCGATGCCCCACTGACCATCGCGTTTCGTCAGAGACGAGTCGTTGCACAGCATTGCCGCGCGAACCAGTTCTGAAAGTACCGGCGAATCGGCCAGCGAAACTGACGCCCCCGATTCGTCCTCCACCAGCCCTTCCGGATCGTAACCGGATCCACTGACCGACAGCCGCGTCTCGGGCAGCACCAGCCGTGTGACCATCATTTCGTTGCGAGTCAGTGTGCCGGTCTTGTCGCTACAGATGATGGTCGTGCTGCCCAGGGCCTCGACGGCTGGCAGCTTTCGAACCACTGCATTGCGCCGCGCCATCCGCTTGACGCCGATCGCCAGGGCGATCGTCATGATTGCCGGCAGCCCTTCCGGGATCGCCGACACGGCCAGCGCGACAGACGACATCAGCATTGTGGGCACCGACTGCCCGAATGCGATCCCTGCCGCGAAGATGCCCATGCAGAAGAGAACAACCGTGACTGTGATGACCTTGCTGAATTGAGCCAGACGACGAATGAGCGGCGTATCGACGCCTTCGACCTCCTGCAGCATTCCAGCAATGCGACCGATCTGAGTGTGTTCGCCTGTGGTCACGACGATCCCGGTTCCCGTTCCGGTCGTCACGAGAGTGCCCGCGAACGCGATGCACGACCAGTCCGCTAGCGGAGCATCGTCGTCGAGCGGATGAGTTTGTTTTTCGACTGGCAGTGACTCACCAGTCAGCGCGGCCTCGTCAGTCTGCAGGTTCTTTGACTGAAACAGTCGCAGGTCCGCAGGGACCTTGTCGCCGCTTTGAAGAAACACAACATCACCCGGCACGAGTTCAGTCGCGGGAACTCCTGATCGGACTCCGTCCCGTAGCACCATTGCCTGCGGCGAGAGCATCTGTTTCAGAGAGGCGATGGCCTGTTCCGCTCTGGCTTCCTGAATGAAGCCGATGATCGCATTGAGAATCACGACGCCAAAGATCACGCCGGTATCTACCCAGTGCCCGAGCAGCCCCGTCGCCACGCCAGTGACAAGCAGGACATAGATCAGCGGATTGTGAAATTGCAGGAGCAGCCGCATCCACGCACTTGTTCCCGCGCGTTCCGGCAGGCGGTTCGGACCGTACCGGGCAATCCGTTGACCGGCTTCATCACTTGTCAGTCCGTTCCCGTTGGAACTGAGTTCCCGTCCGACGGACTCGATATCCAGTGCATGCCAGCCCTTGTCCGATGGACTTTCTTCCGACGAGGGCACGACATCGTTGTTGTTGGCCGTTTCCTCATCCGGTCGCAATTTGTCGCTCACTGGTCCAGCCTTCCCTGAGTTTCGCCCACCGAAGATTCCACCGAAGATTCCGCCGAAGACCGCACGCATCGAATCCAGCGCGCGGCAAACGTCTTTCACGAACTACTGCAGCGGGCGTTCCAACGAGGCCTCGCATATCCCGTTTGTAACCATCGAAGTTCCGAATTCTGGCAGCCAGACGACGAAGCTGCCTGTCCGGAAAACTACGGTCAGCCGTGTGCTGCAACTGGCTGACTCAACCACCATTGGCCTGCAAGGACTCGCGACGATTGACGGCGAGCGGCCAGATTGTCGGCACCGCTAACCAGAATCAGCCGAGGGTACGACGGAACGCTGAAATCAGGCTGTCTCTCCCGGCTGTGGACTGGCCTGACTGGCTGCGTCATGCGTCTTGACGGGAGACACGAATCCAGGAGGCTTGATGGCAAGCACCGAGCACTCGAGCTGATTGAGTACGCGTTCTGCTGTGTCGCCGACAAAAACGCCGTGCCGACCCAGGTTGCCGAGCGTTCCCATGACAGTCAAATCCACTCCGTGGTCGTGTGCGAACTGCGGAATGACATCCCCTGGATCGCCGTGTACAAGATGGATGCTGTCGGGCCTGATGTGTCTCTCGAAATCAGAAATGAACCCACGCGTCCGCCGCGACACGTCTTCATGCCACAGACCGGAATAATCCTTGAACGCCGAGTCGCTCAGACTTCGGCGAAGTCTGTCCTCCGCGTACGCGTTCCATGCATGGAGTACGGATAGCTTTGCATCGTCCATGTCTGCCAGCGACGTGGCCAGCTTCAGCAGGTCGACCCCCAGTTGCTGCTTCACTCCGTCGTCTCTGTTCGGGTCGAGTGGCACGAGAATGTGACGATACCTGTCGGGCGCGTCGGTCGCGATCAGCAGGAGCGGGGCAGGACACTTTCGAAGAAGATGCATGTCACAGCTTCCGAAGAATGTCTGACGGACAAGCCCTTCCGACTGGATGGTCTTGATGACGAGGTCATGGTGATTCCGCAGGACTGCGCGGGTGATTTCCACGAATGGATTCCCGTTAGCAACCACAACTTCTACGGCAAGACCATCTCTACGGGCAGGTCCGACAAGCTCTTCCAGATACTTTTCAGCGTCCTGCTGACCGGAGCTATCCGGGTCTTCGAGATGCAGCTTCCTCAACAGAGTGTGAAACTGCCGCGGGTGCTCTTCCCGAACACTGATCACAGCCAGGCGACCATCGTTCTCCATTGCCAGGCGGACACCGCGAGCCAGACCGGGCTGGCTTGCAGCTGTCGGGTCGACATGAACGAGGATGTTCCGAAAACGCTGCTTGGTTCGTCTCCTTCTGGCACATCGCTTCTGACTCTATCGAAAACAACTGCCGGTTCGATGATCGTAACGAAAACTGAGATGTGACGAATCGCCGAACCATTCTTTCAGACAGGTCGTGTCGACGCGTCGTGATTGTCACGAAGTGATTTCCGACGCATGTGCCGCACGCCGTCAATCAACAACAGACCGGCGGATAACGGAATCACCACATACCACATCAGGCCCGAGACGACCCATTCGTGGCCGTTGTCCATTGCATCGACGATCAACCAGGACGTGTAACCCAGATAGCAAACCAGAAACACGCACCCTTCCCAGCGGGCGATCTCGTGACCTGTCAGAAACACAGGCAGACAGACAATCGCCACCGCAATCATGACGGGAAAATCGAACATGAGGGCCGTCTGCGAAACAGTCAGGCCGTCCGGCGCCACGATGCTGGAGAATCCAACGACACACAGGATATTGAACAGATTGCTGCCGACCACGTTGCCGACGGCGATGTCTCTTTCGCCGTGGGCGACGGCAATGACTGTCGTCACGATCTCTGGCAGAGAGGTTCCGACGGCGACCACAGTCAGTCCGATCAATAGCTCACTGACTTCCAGAGACTGAGCGATGGTGACGGCGCCGGACACCAGACAGCGAGAACCGGCCACGAGCAGTGTCAGCCCGACAATCAGTCGCAGCCACGACTGCCACAAGCCTGTCGACGAGGCGTTCTCAGACGGAATCGCTCGGACAAGCGAGCTTTGTATCGCCTCTGTCTCCCGTCGGCTGGCGAGAACTAACCGAACGATGTAGACCAGAAGAATAGTCACCAGAATCAGACCATCCATGGCACCAATCCGTCTGTCCCAGCCAAGCAGCAGCAGTAGCAGCGATACCGCCACCATTAACGGGACTTCCCGCCGTACAAGCCGGCTGGAAACGGTCAGGGGCATGATTACTGCGGACGATCCCAGCACAACGAGCACGTTCAGGATGTTGCTGCCGAGAACATTACCCACAGCGACGTCCACACTTCCCAGCCAGGCAGACTGGAGCGAGACAGCCAGTTCCGGGGCACTTGTGCCAAAGGCCACGACCGTCAGGCCAACGACCAGCGGAGAGATTCTCAGCATCAAAGCCAGCGCAGACGCGCCGCGCACAAGCAGTTCCCCGCCGATCACCAGCAGCCCGAGTCCGGCGAGACCCAGCAGTATCGGGACGAGCAACTCACTCATGTGGTGGACCATCCGCCGACTGGCCTGACCTCACCACGAGCACAGACGACTTCGCGTGGTGAGCAACACGGTCTGACACGCTCCCCAGCAGAAATTGTTCGACCGCGCTACGGCCCGTTGCTCCCACAACGATGAGGTCAGCATGGAATGCGTCCGCGAGTTCGAGCAGTTCTTCGCCCTCGTCGTCTCCCTCATGAACTCCGGTCGAGACTGACATCGCCGATTCACTCAGCCGGGCCGCTGCGTCTTCCAGCCCGGAGATCAATTCCTGCTTGTGCCGCTGCCATTCCGGCGATTGCTTCTGAAGGAGATCCATCCGGAAGTACGTGATCACCACCTGCACGCTGGCAATCTGCACTTGCTGGCCACCGTCAGGCGCCAGTTGTGCGACGAACTCGATCCCGGCCTGAGATGGCTCCGAACCGTCAAAACCGACTAGCACACGCAGCGGGCCAGTGGCAGAACACGTCCGGCTTTCCCGAATCTCTCGTGATGCGGACTTCGCATCCTGTGAGCGGACGATCAGAGCAGAGCATGGGGCATGCCTGAGCACCTGCTCGGACACACTCCCGAGCAGAAACCGGTGCAGGGCTCGATGCCCGTGTGATCCGACCACCACCAGATCGGCTCCCCACTGCTGACACTCGGCCACGATTTCGTGCCCCGCATGTCCCCGGCGCGTGCGGCACCTGATCGCGACGTCTTTTTTTGCAAGCCGTCGACTCGTTTCCTGCAGCAACTCGTCGACCTGCCGGTCAATTTCTGAGCCGCTACCCTCGTGCCCAGCGGGAACAACCGTCAGCAGGGTAACATCCCCGCTCATGGTCAGCCCCAGTCCTTTCACAAAGTCCACCGCCGAGAACGCACAGGCTGACCCATCGACCGCAATCAGAACTTTCATCGGAGGCTCCCGGAATACTCACGCCTGTCGAATACTCAAACAGATCGGCTGTCCGTTGACGTGGGAATACAGCGTGCAGTTCAGACTGTAGATATCTGCGCGGTCGTCGCAAGCGCCGCTGCCTGTCAATCAAGTCTGCAGCAGAGCATCCAGCACGGGCTGACTGATTCCGAGTTGAGCGGCGAATTGGCCAGCAGCGGTTCGAACGCTGGCGGCTGCCTCGATGCCTGCCATACCAGCCGTCTGGTTGCCGCCTCGCCGGACGGCCCGGATCAGAATATTGCGGGCGGTGTGTTCGAGGTCGATGAATTCGACGACCTGGGCCTTGTAGCCACTCGCTTCGAGCATCTGCGCGCGGTAGGCGTCGGTCGCGAGTTCGGCGAAGCGTTCGCGCAGGATGCCGTGCTGCTGGATTGGCTGCAGCAGGTCGCCGCTCATCTTCGACGCGAATTCGTGATGGCAGCACGGCACGCTGAGGATCGCTCGCGCCTGCCACGCGACAGCTCGGGCGAGTGCGATATCGGTTGCCGTATCGCAGGCGTGCAGTGAGACGACAAGGTCGACCGGGCTGGATGGTTCGATATCCGCGACGTTGGCGGCCTTGAATTCGAGCCCGTCGCAGTCGAGCTGTTCTGCGATGCGACGGCAGTCGTTGATAACGTCCTGCTTGAGATCGACGCCCAGCATCTCAACCTTGCGACCGTGCTTCTGCACCAGCAGATGGTGCATCGCGAAGGTCAGGTAACTCTTGCCGCAGCCGAAATCGATCACTCGCAGGACGCCGCTGGAAGGCAGCGTCGAGTAGACGTCCTCGACGAATTCCAGGAAGCGATTCACCTGCCGGAACTTGTCGTACTTCGCCGCGCGGACCCGGCCTTCGGAGTTCATGACTCCGATCTCGATCAGGAACGGACAAGGGACGCCGTCGGGAATGAGGTACTGCTTCGAACGGTTGTGTTCGGCAGAGGCAGCCGTCTTTGTCGGAGCGTGCCGCGAGAGCTTGAGCTTGCCGCTCGCCCGCTGCTTCGCCTTGATGTCAGCCGATGTTGTAAACAGGTGAGCGTACCGGAAATGCGTTCCGAACAGCTGTTCGACTTCGGCGACCGCCTCAGCGTGAGGCAGGTTCTGATGCGCTTCGCGAGTTGCTTCTTGCCGCGTGAACTGGATCGCCGGCCCGGAATTCAGCTCAACGGGCCTCGCCGACATCTTCTGGACGTCCGGTTCAACTTCCTTCACGGGGCTGCTCAGAACGAGCTGAATAAAACCTCCGCCGAGGACGCTGTCTGAGAACTGCTGGACGAATTCGTTCATGACGTTCCGCTGCCCGTCCGCTTCTGTATAAGCTTCGCAGGTTGTTCCGTAACCTGTCGCCTCGCCTGCTGGCGACCGCCTTCCACAGTTTGACAGACCTGCGAGAAATGGCACTCAACAAGAAACAGAAAAAACAGATCGACGTTATCAAGAAGAAAGTTGCCGGCCTGCGACAGCAGCTCGCGGGCGAGAAACAGCAGATGGACGACCCAGCCGCCGTTCAGCGGCTCGAAGCTGAAATCGCGCAGCTCGACGAGCAGCGCCGCGCGATCGAAGCGGAGAAATAACGCTGCGATTCACCAGACGCGGCGGTCGTTGACGATGTCCTCGGAGTGCGGACTGAGGCTCGCGGTTACAGCAGGGTGTCGTCCGCTTCGAGGTCGATGATCACGTCGGCGCCATCGCCTGGATCGAAAGTATCGATGCCCGGGCCTCCCAGCAGTGTGTCATCGCCCGGCCCGCCAATGATCGTGTCAGTGCCGGAACCAGTCGAAATCGAATCGCGGTCGCCGTCCAGGTAGTCGTTGCCTTCGCCGCCGTCGAGATAGTCATCGAAACCGGTTCCCAGCAACACGTCGTCGCCGCCGTTGCCAATCAGCGTGTCGTTGCCGTCGCTGCCGCGAAGCGTGTCGTTACCGGCTCCGCCAATAAACCGGTCGTCGCCACGACCGCCGATGAACAGAATCGCGAAGTCCGGGTTCGTGATTCCTGACGCGTCGATGTTGTCGTCGAAGCTGTAACCATTAATGCGGATCATTTCGGTCTGAACGTAGTCATTCTCGACGATAACTCCCAGGCCGTCGGCACTGTCCGTCAGAACGCCGTTCTGAATGCTGTACGACACCTGGTCGTAGCCATCACCGCCGATCAGCCGGTCGCGGCCCGAGTTGCCATACAGTGAGTCGTCGCCGTCGCCGCCGTCGATGGTGTCATTGCCACCACCGCCGAAGATCGAGTCGGCGTCTTCGTCTCCGTAGATCAGATCGCTGTCGTTGTTCCCGAAGATCTTGTCCTCGCCGGCGCCAGCATGAATCGTGTCATTGCCGAATCCGCCTTCGATCGAATCGTCGCCGGCGCCTCCGGAGATGTCGTCGTTACCTCCATCGCCGAACAGCAAATCCCGCTGGTCTGAACCGGTGATGCTGTCATGGCCCGATCCGCCATGCGCGATGAGTTCCGTTCCGGCAGCGCCGATGATTGTGTCGTTACCATTGTTGCCGTTGACGGTGTTTGCTCTGCCACCGCCAATGAACGTGTCGTTTCCGCCGCGACCATGAAAAATGATCGACGTGATCGACGAAGCTCGTGAGGCGTCGACAACGTCGTCTGCGCCAGTGCCGAGTACAACAACGATCGCATCCGTGACCAGGTCGTCGTTGACCAGTGTTCCGTTCTGATACTCATCGGCCTTGCTGCCTCTGACCAGTGTCAGGCCGTTCGCGGAAACGGGAGCGATGTTGCGTCCCGTTCCGCCTCGCAGGTTGTCGATGCCCTCGTCACCGTACAGCACGTCGTCACCGCTGCCGGCATGAACCAGATCGTTTCCAGAGCCACCATACATGGTGTCGTTGTTGCCCTGGCCAAACAGCGAGTCGTTTCCTCCGTTACCCTGCAGAGTGTCCTTGCCCGAGCCGGCCATGATCGTGTCTTTGCCAGCGCCTCCGAGGATGCGGTCGTTACCAGCAAATGTCTCAATCGAGTCGTGCCCACCGTTGCCAAAGACCACATCCGGCCCGTTGGTCGCCAGGATGGTGTCGTTGCCGTCATGTCCGTAGATCACGCTGGAGCCACTGCCCCTCACGTTAATCAGGTCGTTCCCGCCGGCCGCAAAGACCTTGACCAGTTTTCCTGCCCGGTCAGTCACGACGTCGTCGCCAAGCGAGGACAGAATCGTGTCGCTTCCCGCTCCGCCGTCGATCGTGTCGTTACCCCTGCCGCCCGTCAGCCGGTCGTTCCCGCCGTTGCCGAAGAGCAGGTTAGGGACATTGGCTGCGCCGGTGATATTGTCGTTACCGGTGTCGCCATTGACTGAAACCAGAGTCAGATTCGGAAGCCTGGTGCCGTTCAGGGCTTTCAGATTGATGATGTCTCGGTCGGCGCTTCCCTGGACTCGGACTTCCGTCAGCGGTGTTCCGTCCGTGATGAGGTTGCCGTTGATGAGGATGTTCTCATCAAGATCGAGTTCAAACCTCAGCGTTCCGCTGCCACTGACGTTCAGCACGGTTCCATCAACGGTCGCGGACATCACGGTCAGCAACTGGCGAGGTTCCAGCCGCTGGCTTCGACGAGCCGTTCGGCGACGCCGACGTCGCACAGGTTGAGATGCGCGGAACAAATCAGCCAGACGTAAGCTGAAGCTCTTCATCTTTATCTGTCCTGGTTGAGGCCCAATGATTCGTGGCAGATGGCCTGGAGGGGTGCCGGCGTCTGCTTTCGTTAATCGTTGACGATTGGAATTCGCGTGTGGGAAACCGACAGAGATGGCCATATCCCGTGAGAACCAACTTCATTCACCAGTTGCGATTCAGTACTGACTCCATTCTGACTTTTGTTGACACACAGCAACGGTTGCTGCTTGCCACAACGAGCAGAAAGGCGGAATGCGAAATCGGGGCGTCGATACACTCAACGGACTCCTCGCACTTTCCGAGTACCCGGCCAAATTAACACGAAACTTCCCAGCTTATCCAGTCTTCCTGTTTTGTTTGTGTCGGTTTTGATGTGTCGGCATTCACTTCAGTCATTGACTTGCTGGGCAATGGGTTCAGGGCTGACTTGGGCCGTGAAACCCGGTAAACGTGAAACTTTGCGGGAATAAGCTCCCGCCTGGACGGATCAGCCTTTCAGAAGATGAGCTTCAGGACCGGCCTTTCGTGGATATTTCAGCGCTCGTTGAACAGAACTACGAAGCGGCTTACCGCTTTGCCTACCGGCTCTCCGGGACGGCGCATGAGGCGGAAGATCTGACGCAGCAGGCGTTTCTGGATGCTCAGCGGAAACTGGACACGCTGCGGGAGCCCGAAAAAGCGAGGGCATGGCTGTTCATGATCATTCGGAATCTACATCGACGAAGGCTTCGCGACCGGGGCACACACCGCGAGGTCGCTGTCGATCCAGGCTTCGATCTGCCTGACGGGAACAGTGAAGTGGACACGGCGACGCTCAACAGTGACACGCTGCAGCAGGTCCTGGACGAAATGCCGCCTGAGTTCCGCGAAGTCCTGGTGCTCTTTTACTTTCGTGAACTGAGTTACCGCGAAATTGCCGAGAGGCTGGACGTTCCGATCGGCACGGTGATGAGCCGTCTGTCGCGAGGCAAGCAGCAGCTTCGCGGTCGGTTGAGCATTGATGATTTTCCCTAGCGCACAGCTTTGTTTCCTGCCACGAGTTCCTCTTCCTGCTCGCTGATTCCTTTCAACTGCTTTCGCTCCCATGGACTGTCAGACCACCCTCGAACATCTGGATTGCGTTCGACCTAACTCCGGCGACATCGACCTGCCCGAGTTCGCGGAAGCTCGTGCGCATCTCGCGGAGTGTGCATCGTGTCAGGCCGAGTTTGGCAGTCGGCAGTACTTCGACTCAGAAGTCAGCCGCGTCGCGGTCGACGTTGCCGTGCCGACATCGCTGAGAATGTCGCTACTGGCGACCGTCTCGGGTTCCGTCGCTGAATTCGCTGAGTCGGCAGCAGAGGCATCTGTGGAAACGGAATCTCGTCCGCCAACCGTTGACGGGCCATTGCCACTGAGACGAGTCCGGTTGATTGCGTCTCTGTCTGCGTGCCTGTTGATTGCTGCAGTTTCGGCGGCGCTGTGGAGGCCGAGTTCTACGCAGCTTTCCATTGCTGCAATTCAGAGTCAGCTGAACCTGAACCTGCCGAAAGTCACGTTCGACAACTCGTTTCCTGTCGACCTGCCGCCATCATGGCTTGGCCAGCCCGGTCTGCGGGTTTCCGAGACTCTGTCCGGGCTCGATTTCGACGGTCGCGACGGCCATGATGGAGCGGCCGCGTACTTTGCGTTTTCCGCTGGTCGAGCGGTTCCGATTCGCGGTGTTCTTGTGGCGATTCCGGCGGAACGAATCAGCGAGCTTCCGGCAGCGACGGTCTTTCGCCGGGCGCCGGTTGCCTATCCGCAGGCCGACGTCGTATCCGTCACATGGCGGGAAGGTGATCTTGTTTATCTGTGCTTCGTCGCCGGAGATACGACGTTGCTGGAACGCCTGCAGCGAGGCATGACGGGTACGGCTGCGTGATGAGAATTGTCGTTCTGACATTTGACCGGCTGCCCGCCAGCCTGTTGGGCTGCTACGGCAACGAGTGGGTCGAGACGCCGCACTTCGACCGTCTGGCTGCTGAGTCGACCGTCTTCGCGTCCGCCTTCGCCGAAATCCCCGGTCCCGCCAGCGCTGAACATCCCTGGTGGACGGGCCGGTTTGAATTCTTTGGCAGGGCTGAGAGCCAAGGGCTGAGGGACGAGGGCCAGGCTGCGGGCGACGGAAGCCGAACGCTGTTCGAGATTCTCGCCGAGTCAGGCGTTTCATTTCGATTCCTGACCGAGCGGACAGACGGACTGCCGCCGCGAGGAGTTTCTGTTGAGAACGGCTCGGCGTCGTGTTTCGAGGTCGTGGCCGGAGAAGAAGGCCTCGACGCCGAATACGGCGATGTTCCGTTCGCGAAGCTGGTTCAGCGGGCGACGGAGATTCTCGATGGCCCCGGCAACGACCAGCCCGACCTGTTGTGGCTGCACTCGCGCGGAGTTCCGTCTCCGTGGTTGCCGCCCGAGTTCTTCGCCGGGTTGTATCTCGACGAACTCGAAGACCAGGACGAATCGGATGCGACCGGTCGCGAAATCGCCGACGCACTACTCGACCAGCTTCGAGATGAACCCGATCTCGTTCGGCTGCTGCTGTCCGATCCCGACGACGATGCTGATGACGCAGCCGCCGACGCAGAACTGATCGCCGCCGAACTCGGCGAGATCGGAGAACGAGTCCGCAAGTACGTTTTCGCCGGCAATGTCTCGCTGCTCGACCACTGCCTGCAGTCGCTGACGGAAGCTGTCTCGCGCCGCGACGACGTGCTTTTTCTGGTCACTGCGGCGGGTGGAGTTTCGTTTGGCGAGCGAGCAGGCTTTCTGGCGAACGACCCAGCGGCGAGCCAGTTCGCCGAAGCCGACGACGACGTCTGCGACAGCCTGCTGCGAGTGCCTCTGCTGATTCGCCCGGCGGGGCCAGCAGCTTTCGGTAATCGAGATCTGCGACTGACACTGCCGTCTGACATCTTTGCGACGATTCTCGACTGCCTGTCCTCGGCAGACCGGTCAACGGTTGTCGCAGATGGAGACAGCCCGGCTTCGACAGCCAGCCTGATTCAGCCCGTGCCAGGCGATCCGGTTCAGATCGACCGTCAAGTGACTCCTCACCTGGGAGCGACTGGAACTCTCGCGATCCGTTCCAGCGATTGGATCCTGACCATCCCGGATGGGCTCGAAGCCTTTCAAAGCGACGCTGGCTGTGACGAACTCACGGATCAGGCAGGTCTGTACGCTCAGCCCGACGACCGCTGGATGCTGAACAACCTGACGCGTCAGCAACCCGGCGTCAGTGCCGAATTGCTCGACAGGCTCAGGGAACGAATCAGTTCTCCCGATAACGTCGCCAGGTAGTGCTTTACGGCCAACAGTCCGTGAAATTCCGGTGCATCCGCAATCCGACTCGGTTGATTGATTCGCCCTGAGCCCGGACATTACGCTCCCTAGATCGGTCAAACCTCCCATGCGTGGTGAAGCAGAACCAGCCGTTTGTTCGGTCATTTCTGCACGGGCATCCCCAATTCACGTTCAACTCTCACTTCACAACAGGCACACAATTCATGTCTCTGAAACTGCACAACGCAATGTGGCCGGGACTCGTGGGTAAAGGCCACGACGAGGGGCAGGAGCCGCCGATCAGCCTCGAAGACATGCTCAAGCTGACGGCTGCCGCTGAAGTCGATGGTCAGAAGTTCGACGGCATCGACTACTTCCTCTTCCTGCCGCACACGAATCCTGAAGCCAGCGACGACGAACTGCGGCAGATCGCCGATCAGATCGCGAGCTTCGGTTTCGATGTTGGCTCGCTGGTCGCTCCCGTCTGGCCGGGCACGGTTGGCGATTCTGCGATGGGCGACGATGCCGCTCGCGAGAAGTTCCTCTCTGCCGTCTCGATGGCCTGCCGCATCGCGCGAGTCTTTGAGGATCACGGCGTCCGGAAGCGTGGCGTCATCCGAATCGACTCAGCCGAATTCGGCGTCGAGAAGTGGCGGGAAGATCCCAAAGCCAACACGACGAAGATCGCCAACACGTTCCGCGAAGCCGCGAAGATCGCCGCCGACAATGGCCAGCGTCTCGCTGCGGAAGGCGAAATCTGCTGGGCTGGCATGCACTCCTGGAAGGACATGCTCGACCTGCTGGAAGAAGTCGGGATGCCGGAGACCCTGGGTTTCCAGGCCGACATGGCTCACACGTATCTCTACCTGATGGGCTACAACGCTCCCGAGCACGCGCTGCTGCACGACGGTTACTCGGACGACGAGTTCTATGCAGCATACGAGCAGATGGTCGACAAGCTGCGTCCCTGGACGATCGACTTCCACGTCGCTCAGAACGACGGCGAAGTTCACGGAGCCGGCTCGCACGACAAGACCGGCAAGCACTGCCGGGCCGATGATCCGAACGGCAAGCTCGATATCACTAAGTGTGCCGGCTACTGGCTCAAGGACTACGCGGATCGCGGCATCCAG
>JAPOLP010000298.1 GCA_029977045.1 Planctomycetota bacterium | reverse complement strand
GACGAAGCATCCGACGACTACACGGAAGCTGACGCGTTTTACGACAACGAGTCGGCTCTGCAGTCTGACGACGAGGTCGACGATTTCGATTCGACTGAGTTCTGACGGGGTTTGGTGGTAACACCCGAAAGCCCTCTCCCGCGGCCCAGGCCGCGACCTCTCCCCAGAGGGGAGAGGTGATCAGGAAAACAACACAGCGGAATTTCGACACAACGCGATTTCAGCGAACTCCCCGATACATTCCCGTCCCGCACTGAGGCCGATTCCGAAACGCGAATTTTCAGACTGACGGCCGGCTTCAGGAGGAAGCCCGATGAAACTCGAACGGATTCTTGTTGAACGTTACGGAGCGTGGCAGAACCTCGAACTGCCGGTCGACTCCGAGGGGATCAGCGTCTACTACGGACCGAATGAGGCCGGAAAATCGACGCTGATGCGATTCATCCGCGGCGTCCTGTACGGCTTCCGGAAGAGCGACGTCTCGCGACCGCTCGAAGACGACGATGCCGAAACCGGCGCGTCGTGGGGCGGTTCGCTGCAGGTCGAGCATCAGGCCGAGCCGTGGATGGTTCGCCGGATGGCTCAGCCGGGTTCTCGCGGTCTGCTATCGGCCTGGCGGGCGGAATCGGATCACGAAGTCGGAGCGACCGACGGTTCGGCGTTTCAGTCGGACATCGTTGGCGGCGTCAATGAGGCGGTCTTCGAGAACGTCTTCGCGATCGGACTGTACGAACTGCAGGAACTGGCGACGCTGGAAGACAACGAAGTCGCCGAGCACATCTACTCACTGTCGCTGGGCCTTGATGGCCAACAGTTGCTCGACCTGATTCAGGAAGTGCGTGAGGAACGCAGCGGGATCCTCGACGCGGCAGCCGGCACCGGGACGCTCGCCGAAGCGCACGCGGAAATCGACGAGATCGATCAGCAGCTCGAACAGAAAGCCGGAGCACGCCGCAAGTACGAGCAACTGATTGTCGAGCAGGACAACTGGGAAGAGACGATCGTCGAGCTTAAGCAGCGGCAGCAGGGTCTCGAACACCAGCTCCGCGGGCACGAGTACATGGAGCGGGTTCACGAACCGTGGCGCAAAGTGCGGCAGATCGAGCGGCAACTGGCAAAGCTCCCGGACCTGCCGGACTTTCCGGAGAGCGGCCTCGCTGACCTGGAAGAAATCGAGACGGAGCTGTCGGCACTCAAAGGGCGACGCAGCACGCTGCTGGGCGAGGCTCAGAACCTGTCCGCTCAGGCAAAGCAGATCGGCATCGACCCGGACCTCAAGCGGTACCGCCCGGCACTGCGATCGTTCATCGATCAGCGCGAGTGGATCGCTGATCTCGCCGGC
Organism: Planctomycetota bacterium; assembly: GCA_029977045.1. Taxonomy (GTDB): domain Bacteria; phylum Planctomycetota; class Planctomycetia; order Planctomycetales; family Planctomycetaceae; genus JAPOLP01. The sequence goes on along the minus strand of JAPOLP010000298.1, from coordinate 5,422 downwards.
TTTGTCGAAACCTCGGATGAGCAGGCGACGGTGCTCCGAGAACGACTCAAACACCAGGTTGAACAACTCGGAGACGACTGGAATCTCGATCGGCTGCGTGGTGTCGAAGTCGGACATCTCGCGAGCGACTGCCTGCCGACACGCGGTCGGGACTTCCAGGAACTCGAACGCCGCAACCGGGCCCTGCAGAGTAAGTACAAGCGGCTGAAGCGGCAGTATCACCGGCGGCAGGACGACGTCGCCCGGTTGCGGCGTCAGATCGGCGATGGCCCGATTGCCGACGCGATCGAACTGGCCCGCAACGAACTCGGTCGCCTGGAGGACCTCAGCCGGCTGCGAGTTCGCGAACGGGAACTGACGCAGCGAAAGGTCGGCATCGCAAATCAGATTCATCGTCTGCAGATCGACCCGACGCTGCCCGAGTGGGTGTACGCGGTCTTCTGGGCGATCTCGATCGCCGGCTTCTGTCTCGGCCTGTTCGGCATCTGGACCGGCCTGACGACGAACGCTCTGTCCGGCCTGTGTTACGCCCTCGTCGGATCGTGCTCGGTGCTGATGACCTACGGCCTGAAGCGTCACTTCGAGAGCCAGGTCGAGATGTCGCGCATCCGGCTGCAGAGCGAGCAGCGGGAGATCGAACTCCGCCTTGCTGAAACGAAGCAGGCGATCGAGCGAACCGCTCCGACGATGGCCGCGCTTCAGATCGGAGCGAAACGCCACTCAGCTGTCGGTGCTGAATCACAGGATCAGGCAGCGGCTTTGCGAGCGAAGTTCGCCGGACGCGAATCGGCAGCCGACTGGCTCTCGGACGTTGATCTGCTGCGGCAGTGTCTGATTCGGATTCGCGATCTGGAGGAACTCGCTGAGGCGGAAGTCTGGGTTGAGGACACTCGCGAGCGGCTGATCGAAATGCGGAAGCAGCTTGCCGAGATGCAGCGTGACTTTGGAGTCGCGCGGCAGAGCTGGTGCAGCCAGTTGACGCATCACGGGCTCGATGAAACCGTCGAGGTCGACTCGGCACTGTCGCAGCGGGACAAGGTCGCCCAGGCCGCCGTCACGCTGCAGCGGATCGACGCGTTGGAAGCCGACACGCAACTCGCCCGCCGCATGGTTGACCGCTTCCGCAAACGCGTCGAGGAGCAAGGGCACCGGCTCAATCGGTACGGCATTGACTACTCCAACCCGCTGGCGATCATTGACGGTTGGGAAGAAGAACTCGAAACACTCTCCGGCCTGCTGGTTCAGCGACGGCAGTTGCGAACCGAGGCCCGGACACGTCGGGCCGAAGCCTCAAAGTACCGTTCGAAGATCCGCCGGCTCGAAGTGCGTCGCGACGCGATTCTGGTTCGCGGTGGTGCGGGAACGCGGGAAGAGTTCGAGGAACGGGCGCGGACCCTCGAAGACCGGTTTGAACTTGAAGACCTGCTCGACCGTGCGAAGCAGGAGCTGGCGGCTGCCGCTGCCGGCGAGCACGCGATGGCGATCGTCGAGCAGGATCTGGAAGCTTACGACGACGAGCAGAACCGCGAATGCATCACGACGATCCGCAGCGAACTCGATGACCTGGCCGTCGATCTCGAAGACGCCTTCGAGAATCTGGGCCGCTTCAAACGCGAGATCGAACTGCTGGTCAACGACCGTTCGGATGCCGAGCTGCGATTTGAACGCGAACAGCTTCTCTCGCAGGCGACGGAACTGGCCGAACGCTGGTTCGCTCTGGAATGGTCTGTCAACACGCTCGAAGAACTGCGGATTGAATTCGAGCGGAATCATCAGCCGCCGATTCTGAACCGCGCGAAAGAGTTCCTGAGCCGGCTGAGCAACGGTCGCTACCAGAATATCTGGACGCCGCTGGGCCGCCGGACCCTGTGCGTCGACGACCGCGACGGCAACACGCTGATGGTCGAACACCTCAGCGGCGGCACCCGCGAGCAGCTCTTCCTGGCGATCCGCTTCGCCCTGATTGAGCACTTCACTGCCGAGGGCGCCGAACTGCCGGTCGTGCTCGACGACGTGCTGGTCAACTTTGACGAGGAACGTACGCGAGCGGCCATCGAAGAACTGCTACAGCACGCTGGCCGCGACCAGCAGATCCTCTACTTCACCTGCCACCAGCACCTGGCCGAACTCTTCCGCCAGCGAGGCGTCAGCACGGTAACGCTCCCCGACCGCCGAGCCTTAGCCAACGAAAAACTCGCGGGGTAGCAACGACCGCAACTCTTGAACAGAAGATAAGAAGGCAACGAAGAGCTGCTTGAGTCCTTCGTTGCCTTTTTGACTTTTGTCAGCACTCCGCTACCGACTGAAAGACTTCGCGTCGAAGCGACCGACTGATCGGGTGTGTTTGCGGAGTGCGTCCATGACGGCCTGGTAGATAAACGCGTTGTTTTGCGGCGACCGCTGGTTGTCTTCGGACCAGTCTTTGTAGCCGAGTGTCTCGAACGCGATGTCGTCCTGTTTCGCCATTTCGATCAGGACGTCTCACATCAACTCGGCTCCGTTCAGCAGAGAGTCTCGGACGACGGGAGCTCCGTCGGAATACTGCAGGCGTTGCAGTTCGACCGGCGCGTTTTTCGCCGCCATGACGCCCTTCGCGTCTGAGCGGACGGCGATGGGATTCCAGAGAACGGTTTCCGCGTCGTAGCTCATGTCGAACAACGTCGGCAGGTGCTGGTTCTTCTGCGGCCATGGGCCTCGGGGCGAATACTTGACCTCGCCGACGCCGTCGGTATGCAGAGCGTGCTCCGACCAGCGAGCCATGCCCTCCAGGTACCACTTATTCTTGAAGTAAGTCGTGCTGTACTGAATCAGGTGAAAGAACTCGTGGGCCGGAGTGATGTTCTTCGGTGCCTCGACATGCTTGCCGATCGCGATGACCAGAGTCCGGTCATCGCGCTTTCCCTCGTCGATCTTCTTCGCCCGCTGAGCACTCTCGAAGGCAAGACCGTTTCCGCCGCCGATCTCGGACCGCTCGCGAAGATAGATCTCGATGCAGTCGACACCATCGTACCGTTCGCCCTGCAGAGGATCCGGAAACTTCAACACGGTGCAGAAAAGCTCGCGCGCCGCCCAGAGCTGCTTCGCGACGTCTTCAACGTGATCGGGAACACCACTGCCGTCCTTATCCGCAAGCGGCACCGCCGACTTGCCATCGATCGCGTAGAACAGCCGGAACGGACCGCGAACGTAGTGCTCGGTCAGAATCGATTTCTCCTGAGCATGAACGCTCAACGTCGAAGCCAGCGAGAGAAACGCGCACAGTGCAGTTACAACCGGCCGATTGCTCATTCTTCCTGTTCCTGTCGTTGTCCTGCGTAGAAAGACGTGCGATGTCGACACATCACGCTTGCTGATCTCACGGCAGGGCTACTGTGCCTGTGGATTTCGCAGCTTCGTGTTGAAGGTCAGTCCAATACTGAGTTGCGGGGGGTCGACGTTCGCGATGTCGAAACTTTGATTCGACTGCACATACCTGTCTCCAACGCGAACCTGCAGGTGGCAGGTGCTTCCTGCAGGAATTCCCGCAGTTTTGAAGCGGCCTCCGGAAGTGACCTGAAGTGGAAGACTGACGGAAGCGCGTGCGTTGCCGTCTGGGATAGTGACCCACAGAAAACCACCTCCTGCCGGAATTGGCTCGCCTTCCGATCCGACAAGGCTTCCTTCGACGATGGCTGCGGCAGCGAGCTTCAGATCGACGGTCGAAGTCTCCGGTCCAATCCGCAATGTGGTTGCCAGATTGCGTTCAGCGTTGCGGACGATCAGCAGCATCTCGTCATTCCAGCGTTCCGTTTCGAATCGCCCTTCGGCATCGGACCTAGCCTGAAACCCTGCGTGGCTGCGAGCGTTGATAGACTCGCCAAAGATTTCATTTCCACCGACGGGCTCTCCCGTTGAGTCGACGATCTGGCCTCGCAGAATTCCACGCTCTTTTCTTGCCAGGTGCGAGTCGTGGATGATTTCCTGCTGTCTGTCGACGTCGATCTGAATCGGCTTACCGCCCGGCTGGCCTGGCAACATGAGCTGATAGGAGCCAGGGCCGACGCGAAACCGATAGCGTCCCTTTTCATCGGACTCAGCCCAGCGGACGAGATTCGCGGTCGCATTAGCCTGCTGAACCAGCGTCGCCGTGTCTCCTTCGGACGGCAGTCTGTCCTTTCCGACGGTCACCTTTCCCGTGATCACCGTGCCGGGCATCAGGACGAAATCGAGTCCGTCTTCTTCCTGGCCCTCTTCCAGTTGCACGCCGGTGAAACTCTTTGCGGCCCATTCGTCCTCTGTGACCGCCAGGATCGTCGTCTGGTCCGGATAGATGTCGAGTTCGTACGTGCCATCTTGTCGCGTCAATGTATACCCACGGAAGTAATGATTCGTCGCGCCGCGACCTTCTCCCTGAATGTGAATGCCGCCGGCGGGACGCCCATCCGCTCGGCGAACGGTGCCTCGCACGGTGGCCACTCGAAGGAGGGTTGCCGTCAGCTTCGCTGGTTCGGTCTGGCCTTCCGTGACCGAGAACAGCGGGTCTTTGGGACTGTGATACTTCGGATGGTGAGCGAGAAATGCGACCTGTCCCTGAAGGTCAGCTGGCATCCAGGGAAACCTAGCGACACCGGATTCGTCTGACATTCCCAGCGATGTGACGCCACCGATATTGGCGTAAGACTGCTTGCCGACTTTATGAATCGTCCAGGGAAGGACATACACACCGGAGATCGGCTGGCCGTCAGTTCCCTGAACCATAACATCGACGCTTCGTCTGCCGGCCAGTTTCAGCGTGACTTCTTTCGGAACGTGCAGGCGTTCGCTGGTCGGCCACGACGAGTAGTTCTCGTAGTAGTCGAAACCGTGAGCGTCGTGGTGAGCGATGATCCAGTCGATATTAGCATCTGCCGGCGTTTGAAACGTCGCCTTGCCGTTGGCATCGGTCTCAGCACTGTCGATTGGCCGGTATGTGGCAAGCACTGTGACTTTTGAGTGTTCAACAGGATCTCCATTCCCGTCGACGACGGTCACCGTCACATCTCGGGTCGGCTGCAGCGTGATCCGGAGCAGCCTCTTCCGGGAATGCTTCAGTTGCCAGGAATCGACGTAGCTCTTCCGCTTCTTCTCCGCATCCTGAATCAACAGAGCCGGTCCGTGACTGCTCGGCGAACGGAACTTCAACGCGAACTTACCGCTGGCCGAACTGTGCGTGCTGTGGCTCAATTCGACCGGGGCGACAGTCTCAATGGTCGCGCCCTCAACCGGATTTCCAGACGTATCCGCGACGACTCCGGGGATCAGCCAGTCAAAGGGGAGCATCGCGTCACTGGCCGAGGCATTCGGAACGTCATCCGCCGAGTACGCAGCGTTTCGGGACAGCATCGTCACCACAAAAAGCGTGACGGCCAGGCACAACCGGGAGTAGCTCATTCGACTGTCCTTC
>JAPOLP010000653.1 GCA_029977045.1 Planctomycetota bacterium | reverse complement strand
TTCTGGCGGTTTCCGCAGACAACGATCCGGTTCGGCCTGACGTCCGGCGTGCTCGGCGTCGCGACACTCTGGCTGACTCTGCAGCTGCTCACGCTGAGTGGCAGTGTAGACGCCACCGCAGTCATCGATTCGCGTGGCCGGTTGATCTGCCAGTCGCTGCTGGGCCTCGCTGCCGTAAAGCTCGTGTTTGAAGCCGGGCTGTTTCGACATCTGGCCAGCCGGCAGGTCACGCAGTTCAAGCGGTCTGCCCTGCTGATGACCGGCCCACTTGCCGGCTACACGCTCGCCCGTTTTGCCTGCGGAGTTCTCGGGGGCCTGGTGATGCCGGCCTTTCTTCTTCGCTCGGTCAACGAGACTACGCAGGATTCCTTCGTTCTGGCCGTCGTCACCGGCATCCTCTTCCTGGCAAACCTGGCCGGCGAGCTGCTCGAACGCTACCTCTTCTTCGCCGCCGTCGCCGCTCCGCGAATGCCCGGAGCGATCCGGTCATGAGTCACTTTTCCGGCCATTAGCCGCGAGGTAATGGAGATGTCTAATTCGATTCTCGTCCAGCACGACGGGCCGCTGACCCGCGAACTTCTGCTCTCGCCTGGCGACTTCGGGCTTGGCCGCGTGCCGGACCGAGTGCGGCCCGACGCGACGGTGACAAGCGTCTGCGGGTACTGCGCAACCGGCTGCAATCTCAACGTGCATCTGCGTGATGGCGAGGCCGTCAATCTCAGCCCGGTGACGCCTTACCCGGTCAACCTTGGGATGGCGTGTCCGAAAGGCTGGGAAGCGCTCAGTGTGCTCGACGCGGACGATCGCGCAACGACTCCGTTGCTGCGGGGTGCGAACGGCAGGCTCGAACCGGTCGACTGGCCGACCGCGCTGAGCACATTCTGCGGTCGCTTCCAGGAGATTCAGCAGCGTCACGGGACGGACTCCGTGGCCTTTCTCAGCACCGGGCAGATCCCCACGGAAGAAATGGCTCTGCTTGGTGCTCTGACAAAGTTCGGCATGGGCATCCAGCACGGCGACGGCAACACGCGGCAGTGCATGGCCTCGGCCGTTGTCGCGTACAAGCAGTCGTTCGGCTTCGACGCTCCGCCTTACACCTACGCAGACTTTGAAGAGTCCGATGTTCTGGTGTTCGTCGGAGCCAACCCGTGCCTCGCGCATCCCATCATGTGGGAACGCGTGATGCGGAACCCGCACAGTCCGGAGATCGTCGTCGTCGATCCTCGCACGACCGAAACCGCGATGAACTCGACGCTGCATCTGCCGCTCGCACCGAAGTCCGACATGGCGTTGTTCTATGGCCTCGCGCGACTGCTGATCGAACGCGGCGCCGTCGATGAGGGATTTGTCGAGCGGCACACAAACGGCTTCGGCGAGTTCGCTCAGTTCGTCGAGGAATACACACTCGAACACACCTGCGAACTGACCGGTCTGCCGGCCTCGTCGATCGAACGCTTTGCGGAAGTTGTCGCGGGCGGCGGCCGTGTTTCGTTCTGGTGGACGATGGGAGTCAATCAGAGTTACCAGGGAGTCCGCACGGCTCAGGCGATCATCAACGTCGCGCTGATGACCGGAAATATCGGTCGGCCAGGCACGGGAGCGAACTCGATCACCGGCCAGTGCAACGCGATGGGCTCGCGGCTTTTCAGCAACACGACCAACCTGCTCGGCGGCCACGACTTCGGCAACGCGGAGCATCGCCAGAAAGTCGCCGGCATTCTGGGCATCGACGAGTCACTGATCCCGCACGAAGCATCAATGGCCTACCCGGAGATTATTGAGGGCATTCTGCGAGGGAAGATCAAAGGCCTGTGGGTCATCTGCACGAATCCAGCTCACAGCTGGATTCACCAGAACCAGTGCCGCGACATTCTCGATCGGTTGGACTTCCTGGTCGTGCAGGACATGTATCACTCGACCGAGACCGCCCGGCAGGCGGACCTCGTCCTGCCCGCCGCCGGCTGGGGCGAGAAAGACGGCACGTTCATCAACTCGGAACGCCGCATCGGTCGCGTCCGCAAAGTGAAGCGAGCCCCTGGCCAGGCACTCTCTGACTTCTCAATCTTCCGCCTGATCGCCGACGCCTGCGGCTGTGGCGAGATGTTCAAAGACTGGACCTCGCCCGAAGCCGCGTTTCAGATTCTGAAACAACTCTCCGCAGGCCAGCCGTGCGACATCACCGGCATCCGCGACTACGACATGCTCGACGATTGCGGCGGCATCCAGTGGCCGTTTGCAGAATGCGGAGTGGCGAATGCGGAATGCGGAATGGCTGAGCCCGAATCGATTCCGCGTCCCGAAGCCCGCATTCCGAATTCCAGCGAGCGTCGCCTTTTTGCTGACGGGCGTTTCTACCACTCGGACGGTCGCGCAAAGTTTCTGTTCGAGGAACCTCGCCCGCTGTCTGAACCTCCCAATGAAAAGTTTCCGCTGGTTCTGCTGACCGGTCGCGGGTCGGCTTCGCAGTGGCACACGCAGACTCGGACGGGCAAGTCCGCCGTGCTGAGAAAACTGTATCCACAGTCTGCCTACATCGAAGTGAACCCGACCGATGCACGCCGCCTCGACGTTGCTCATCACGAGATGGTTGAAGTCGCGTCACAACGTGGTCGGCTTCAGGCAACAGCATTTCTCACGCCGACCGTTCAGCCCGGCCAGGTCTTCATTTCGATGCACTACGAAGAAGCAAACCGGCTGACCGACGCGGTTTTCGATCCCTATTCACGGCAGCCGTCTTACAAGGCGTGCGCTGTCGCGATTCGACGCATCTGACAGTCGCGTCGGAGTTCACGGACTGCGGCGAGCGGCAAATCAGTGTCGAGCGAAAACCTGCGGCAGCGCACAGACCGCTCGGAAGTCGGAATGCGAGGTATCGGCTTCGACGGCGAAGCGGGGAATGTCAAAGCGGTCGACCGCCTCGCCACTGACAAAGCCGCCGTAATAACTGAAGGCCCAGTCGAAGCCGGCCTGTGACAAAGCGCTTCGCGTGTCAGCGTTGAACGTATCGCGGCGCCCGACCGGATGGCTGAACGCCGTCACTGGCCGACCGATCGCCTGCTCGATGATGAGTCGCGATTCGAGAATTTCAAACGCCTGTTCCTCGGCGGACAGCCTGGCCAGAACAGGGTGCGTCACGGTGTGAGCACCGATACTCATGCCGGCGTCAGCCATCTCGCTGACCTGCTCCCAGTTCATCCACAGCGTCTCGGAGAGAATCGCCGGAGCACGGCCACTGCCTGTCGCTTCGGCGATCCAGTCGAGATAGCGAGACGTCTCGTGGCCCGGCAGTGAATAGAACTTCTGCAGCAGGCGGTGAATCAGACCGCTAACCGGTTCGGTACTGACCTCAGCAGCGTCCTCGAACCACGGATCCGAGAGGCGCACCCTGCGACGCGGGCTCGACCGCACCATCCAGGCGATCTCGTCCCACCAGCTGAGTCGTCGATCACCGACGTAACCCGTCGTTAGAAAAAACGTCGCGGTCGCATTGTGAGCCTTCAGGACCGGAAACGCGACTTCGTAGTTGTCAATGTAGCCGTCGTCGAACGTGATCATCGCGAAGCGGTGCCGACGCCGCGTTTCGTCGCGCGACGCATCACCGATCGCGGACGCAAGATCGTCGATTCCAATGACATCGAAGTGCGACTTGAGCATTCGCACCTGGGCGTCGAAGTCATCCTGAGTCGCGCTCCACAATGCGTGATCGAGCAGCGACCGTCCCGCTACGCCAATCCGGTGGTAGTTCAAGGCGACGAGCCCGCTCCAGGCCGGAATGGCTTCCAACAGCCGCAAACTGCCCGAACCTTTCAGGATCTGGCGCAGAAACTGTCTTTTGTTGAACCCGCCCACGGGGACATCTCCGTCACTCATCGAGTCTGCCGACGACCAGCCGCCGTGCTCCACCACTTCGGAAAGATTAGGCCGTAACGAAGTGTCTGGTTGGACGGTCTGCCCCACGAAGCCGCAGTCTCTGTCTGCACAATCAAACGATCCGATACACTCGCGACATTCCCACCCGGTGCCGAGCCGACTCGCTCGACGCGACACGTCCCGCTCACTGCCCTGCCCTTCCGCCGCCGCTCCGAGACTGCCCGCATGGATGAACGACTTCCCAGCCGCGACATCGTGCTCGTCGGTGCCGGCCACACCAACATGCACATCGTCCG
>JAPOLP010001125.1 GCA_029977045.1 Planctomycetota bacterium | reverse complement strand
TTCTTCTGCAGTGCACCGAGAACACCGTCTTCGGAGCGATGTCCAGCCGGCTGTGGAAGTGCCGCACGTTTCAGCGTGATGAACTGGAAGTCGAGTGCCGTCGCGTTGGTTTGAGCTGGGAACGCGAACTCTGGTTTACCAGGATGCACCGCCTGCTGCGTCTCGGCGGAATCATCGTCGAGGTGAGAACGGCTTCGTAATCGCTCTTCGCCCGACAGCTCTCACGCGTAACCGATCGGTTCGACATGACCTCCGCGAGCAACCTGACCGCAGCCAGTCCCGCCGACTGTGACGCGATTGCAGAATTCCAAACCGCGCGTGGACTGCACTTCATCGACCTGCACACGCACTCGCGATACTCCGACGGCCTCGCGTCGCTGGAGCAGATCGAGGATCACTGCCTGCGTCGCGAGATGGCTGTCTCACTGACGGATCACAACGAGATCCGCGGATCCGTCGAACTGCGAAACCGAGGGCGCATTCCGTGTCTGGCTGGCATCGAAGTCGGTTCGTACGAGGGGCTCGAGTTCCTCGTCTACTTCCAGGATCCCGCCCGGCTCGAAGACTACTACCGCCGCGCGGTTGAGCCCGGTCTGCTGACCCGGTTCATGGTTCGTTCGCGGATCGGTTCGGTCGAGTGTCTCGACGTCGCCCGCGAAATGGGCGCGTTTGTCTCGCTCGCTCACCCGTTCGCCTTCGGACGGAAGTCGCTGGAGTTTCAGAAGCGGAGCCCGAAGACCGCCGCGTCGTTCGTCGACGATGTGCTGTCGCGAGTTGACGCGGTTGAGTACTTCAACGGAGGCGTGCCGGCAGGCGTCAACCGGAAAGCCGCAGCGTTCATCGACCAGCTCGGAAAGCCGATCACGGTTGGCAGCGACTCGCACCGCTTGAAGACGTTCGGCTCTTGCGGGCTGTTCTTTGAGCACGAACACGATCTCGAAGAATCGCTTCGCAACCCGTGTATGTTCAGCGTGCTGACGAATGGGACTGTGACGGATCACGCGGCGTCGCAGGCCAGCATCACGCTGCTGCTGCCGGTGATCATGCTCAAACACACGCTGTTCTTCGTGAAGGCCGGGAATCATCCGCGGCATCGATCCCGATGACGGACTTCAACTACTTCGCCGAACGCGAGCAGGCTGGCCAGAAGAAGTTTCAGCAGCTCCGCGACGGCATCTTCCGCCCGGTCATCCGCCTGCTGATTGCCTGCCGCATCTCCGCGAACGTCGTCAGCGCCCTCAGCATCCTGATGCTCGCCCCCGCTGGCTGGTATCTGCTGAGATCGCTCCCGGACGTTCCACCAGCCAGCGACGGGCTGATCGCTGCGGTGCTCGTCTGGCTGCACGTCGGTCTCGACGCGTTCGACGGCCCGCTGGCTCGTGAGACCGGAACCGCTGGTCCGGCAGGCGCCTTCACTGACATGTGCGTTGATCATTCCGGGATGCTGATCACGAGCTGCCTGCTGGCTGGCTCCGGGCTGATCGACGGGACGCTGGCGGCGGTTTATGTCTCGTCGTACACGGTCGCTGTCGTCTTCACCGTCTGGCTGAACATGCTCAACCGGCCATTCCCGCTGGTCATGCGCACGAAGTACCTGCTGTACCTGCTGCTGACGCTGTTCGGAGTGTCCGGCCAGAACTGGCTGCCGCAGGCTGTCACAGCCTTCTGCGGAATCCACATCGTGTTCGCCGTCTGGGGATTTTTCCGGGTACGCAACACGCTCGGCGGCCCGAAGTGACGGCTGCGTCTCGGGTTCCGACGCCTTGAGCCGTTTCGCGGGCTCTGCCGCAAAGTCGCCGGAATCAGCAGGTCCCGCATTCTCCGCAAAGTTTCGCACGGCATTTCGTCGATCTCAGAAGAGCTGACGCAGCGTGCGATTCAGCGACTCTTCGCGCGGATTGACAAAATCATCAGGGACGATGCAGGGACGCATTCTCCACTGTCGCCTGTTTGCGACCATTGCTCTGGCCGGCTGCCTGGCAGCCACCGGTTGCTCGCGCGCCTGGTACCGGCAGCAGGCTGACGAGGAAGTCGGCGCGGCGGTCGCTGAAAAGGGCGGCTATTTCGACAACTTCTCGATCACCCCACTGCCCGATTCCCGACTGGCGGATCCTTACGATCTCGATTTCCCGCCGCTGCCGCCCG
>JAPOLP010000154.1 GCA_029977045.1 Planctomycetota bacterium | reverse complement strand
TTCCGTCCCCGACAGGTTGGAAACCGGTTTCTGCTGATTCGAGCTGCGGTGGCCTCTGGCAGATTCGCTCTGTCTGCGTACGTCCGCACTCTGATCAGTCCAATCGAATGGCGACTGCTTCGCGACTCTGGCCGAACGCTTCTGTTCGTCCTCTCTGATCGCGGCCAGGTCCTTCCGCTAGATCTGCTGTGGCTGCTGCCTGTCGAGGCTCACTCGGCGCGAACTCTGTTCTGACACGGTCTCCCGTGCGGAACGTCCTGAGAGTCGCGTTCGAGGGAGCCGCTCAAGGCGAGGCAGTTACTCACGCAGTGTCGCGCGGCATTCGATCTCCCGTGTCCGGCAATGTCGCCGCTCACGGCCTTTCCGAATTCAAACCGCTCTGTCCGACGTCTCTTGGCGAGCGGTTGCCAATAATCAAGGTGGCAACAATGGAAGACACTCAGATGATTGAACTGGTTCGACTGGCTCAGTCCGGCGACCGGGAAGCGTTTGGCGAACTTGCTCGGGCCTTCGAGTCGACCGTTTTCAGCGTCGTGCTGCGACGACTGCGCGATGCTCACGAGGCCAGCGAGCTGACTCAGGAGATCTTCATCCGGGCGATGCGAAAGCTCGGCCAGTTGCGGGAGCCTGAGCGTTTCGCGGGCTGGCTGCGGCAGATCGCCGTGCGGATGTCGATCAACCGAATCGTGCGACGGCCTCGGGAAACCGCGGTCGAAGCCGAGACGTTTGACGGCGTCCGGGCGGACACCACGTCGCCGGTTGACCGGGTTCTGAAGACCGAACAGGCCTCGCAGGTCTGGGACGGTCTGCACACGCTGAAGGAACTCGACCGGGATACGCTGGTCGCGTTCTACATCGAAGGGCAGTCGCTGGCTCAGATGGCTGAAGGGTTTCGCAGCCCGATCGGAACCATCAAGCGACGACTGCACACCGCACGGAACCGATTGCGGGAAGCGATGGGCGACTTTCAACCCGTTTGAAGACGCTCTCTGAAACGACTGTCTGTTGAGCTGTTGCGAAGGGCCTCGCCCCGCGAGCAACAGATCAAATCCGACCGCCGCTTTCCGTGGAGCAACCCATGCAGCTTTCCGATTCCGCGCGAATTCGCGCCAACCGGCCGCCAGCGATCATTCGCTGGCGGCTTTTTGCGTATTGGCGACCGATTCAGACGGAACACAGCCGTTTAGACTTGTCGTTAGCACCCGGCTTCCGGACGATCCGAGTTCAGTTCGCACCTCTCACACGCTCGCACTTCGGCACTGTCACTTCGCATGGAAGACGTCTCCCCGCTTCCCCTCGACTACCACGAGTCGACGACCAGTTCGGCCATTGAGGCCATGGTCGCGGAAGCTCGTCGCGCGCTGACCGAAGTTGAACCGCGAGCATTCCTCGTTCTCTCGCGCGTGCTGCGGCGAGTCGTCAAGGCAGAGTGCGAACTGCCGGCACTGACGGTTCAGATTCCGCACCGCAAGTCCTGGATCATCGACCGCAACCCGCTGATCCGGAACGTCGAACTCGATGAACTGGGACTCGAACCGCACGACCAGCCCCCCGCAAGATCGATCCTGATTGCCAGACCCGATGACCGCAATCTGGAGTCGATCAGTCTCGATCAGTTCAAACATCAGATCTGGCGACTGCTGTTTCACGCCAGCATTGACTTCGAGTACTCGGAACTGCAGCGCAGCCGACGGCTTGACGAGGCCGCGTTCCGGGAACGGATCGACGCCCTGGGGCAGGTCGAATTCGACGAGATTCGCACCGTCCTGCGACGTGAGAACTTTGTTCCCGCCGATGCATCGGCCTCGCACGTTTACATCGAATTCGCCGCGCTGTACGCAGAGCTGAAGTACTTCGCCCCGCACTGTCTCGGTTCCTATTTTCCGTCATTCGAAGATTACCGCCGAGTCGACGAACTGCTCGCCCGCGACATCTCCGTGCAGAACCTGATCGAGGCCACGAGACTGAGCGGACTGCCCGCCGCAGTTGCCAATGTCGATGCCGTCAGACTCGACGAAACCGACGAGGAACTCGACAGCCTGACCGGGCATCTTCACGACGATCCATCGGCAGCAACTGCCTCAGATACCGAAGACACCGTCGCGTTTCCTTCACTCAGTGCCGCGGTGCAGGCATCGCTCGAACGGGCTCGCAGGCCTAATCTCCGCGTCTTCGGGCGGATGATCCGGAAAGCGGACAAGGCATTTGCCCGCGGCAATGCTGTCGGAGCGGCCTTGTATCAAATCCGTGCGGCCCGCTTTGCGACCCCGGAACTGATCAGCGACGCGGTGAGCGGAGCACTCACAGATATCGAACGTCTCGTGCGACGTCTGCAGGCGGCACTTGAGTTTGACGACGACGCAGCCTTCCACTGGTACGAGTCTCTGGTTGCCCTGCTGATGCAATCAGCGTTGGGTTTCTGGAACGCCGACAAGCGACTGCTGTACGACCTGCAGAAGGTCTGCGTCGACCACGAACGCGAGATCTACACGGTTGACCTGGTCGGCTGTGTCGCATCTTTCGGACGTCGCCCGATCAAACGAGCGTTGCCGAATCAGCGTGAAGTGCTGATGTCCAAGCACCTCCGCAGTGCGACGCGCCGCCTGGTTGCGTCGCGTCTGGCCGGCTCCGAACGGCGGCGGCTTTCGCACCTGCTGCACGAAGCGGCACACTCCGCCGAACACCAGATGCGAACGCGGCTTCGACCGTTGACGACAGAGACGCTCGAACGGGTTGGCATTTCTCCGACGGATACACCGGAGCGTGTCGCGTTTCGCAAGCTGGTCGAGGAACTGCTTGACGGAGTCGCCAATCGCGGCTTTCTGACGATGGGCGATCTGCGGGACGCAATCTCGCGCAGTAATCTGAAACTCAGCGACCTGTCCGGCCCGAAAGAGTTCCTGCTGGGAGACCGGCTGCTGCGTACAGACCGCGAACTGGCGAGATCGCTGGACGGCGTGTACCAGCGCGGGGATCTCCATCTGAGGCTGCTGCAGCGACTGAGTGCCGCGAGCTTCGGTACCACAATTGGTCGCTTCCTCACTCGCTATGTAGCGATCCCGTACGGCGGAGCGTTCATCTGCCTCGAAGCCGTCCTGCACATTGCCGAGAAGTTCGCCAGTCTCCAGTCAGCGATTGACAACGTCGTCAGCCGAACCGCTGATGTGCTGGGGGTGAGTCCGGTGCCTGTGCCGGGGGGAGAACTCGTACCGCTACCGGGCCTCTCGCTGGACCCCGTCACTGATGTGCTGCTTCGTGATGCAAATCACGAGTTGCTGACGGGACATCTGCACGACCCCTTCCATCTCTGGCGAGTTGCAGCGACGCCGTGGCTCGTCGCCGCAATGGGAACGTTCATTCTGCTGCTGATTCACGTCGCGCCATTCCGGCGAGCAGTCGGCACGTTCTTCCGGCGTCTGTTCAGTGCATTGCGTCGTCTGCTCTATGAGTGGCCAGTGAGATTCTTCCGGTTGAAGGCCGTCCGGCAGTTGATCCGCAGTCGGGCCGTCGTGCTGTTCCGAAAGCTGATCCTGTGGCCGGCGATTCCCACCGCGGTCATCTGCGGAGCCCTTCCAGCGATTTACGATTCGATTCCGTCGCAAGAGCCGTTCAACTGGGCGGTCGTGCTGCTGGCGATGAGCGTCATCCTGAATTCGCGTGTCGGACGGGACGTCGAGGAACTGACCGCCGAGTGGCTGCACTCGACCTGGACACGAATCCGCGTCCATATCTTCGTCGCCCTGTTCGACTTCGTCATGGACTCGTTCAAGAGGTTGCTCGAAGCCTTTGATCGCGTCCTGTACGCCGTCGACGAATGGCTGCGGTTCAAGAGCGGTGAAACCACTCTGTCGCTGGCAGTGAAGGCGCTGCTCGGTGTGTTCTGGACGGCGTTTACCTTCGTGGCCCGGTTCGTTGTGAATCTACTCGTTGAGCCGCAGATCAATCCGATTAAGCACTTCCCGGTCGTCACGGTGTCGCACAAGCTGCTGATTCCGCTGGCGCCGACGTTCGTCGACATTCTCACGCCGGTTTTCGGCAGCGCCGAATACGCAACGGCAATCGTCGGACCGTTCATCTTTCTAATGCCAGGCGTCTTCGGCTTCATGGCATGGGAACTGCGGTCCAACTGGCGGCTCTACAAAGCCAACCGCGGCGAGACACTCCAGCCAGTTCTTGTCGGCAGTCACGGCGAGACGTTCATTCGACTGATGAAGCCCGGTTTTCATTCCGGCACGCTGCCCAAACTGTTTTCCCGTCTCCGCAGAGCAGACCGCAAACGACACGGCGAAGAGCACAGCCTGGCTCGCAGCAAGTACCTCGATCAGCTTCATCACGTACACGTCGCCGTCGAACATTTCGTCGAACGTGAGCTGCTCGGAATTCTGAACGACTCGCCCGCCTGGAATGTCTCCGGTGTCTCAGTTGGCCGCATCCGGCTGGCGTCGAACAATATTCGCGTCGAGCTTGCGTGCTCGGAATTCGAAGATGGCCCGCTGGAACTCGTGTTTGAGGAACAGTCCGGCTGGCTCGTTGCGAACACATTCCGCACTGGCTGGGTACGCAGCCTTTCCGTCGAACAGCGACAGGTGCTGCTGACGGCGATCGTCGGCTTTTATCGGCTGGCGGGCGTTGATCTCGTCCGAGAGCAGATTTCCGCCAGCTTCGCTCCACGCGAGATTCCCTACGACATTGACGAAGAAGGCCTGCTCGTCTGGCCAGACGGCCAGTACCGAGATGAGGCCGTCTACAACCTGCGGCACCATCTGACCGTGCGGCCCTGGCCGCGAGCCGTCGTTCGCACACACGATCTACCATCGCTGCCTATCGAACACCTGATCTTCTCACGGACCAGCCTCGCGTGGAGCGACTGGTCCCGACAGTGGGACGACAGTCCTGAAAACGATCGACCGGACGTCCTGCCGGCCGACATCCGCTGGGACTGGCGACTGTCCAGCCCCGCCAGTTACGACACTCCTCAGCAGTCCTGACACAGCCTGAAACCAAACGCCATGAGCACCGACACACTGACCATTGACGGCGAAGTCGCATCGCCGGCCATCTTTGGCCGCGTCGCTCTCAACGACCTCCCCGCAGACGCCCGCATCGAAGACGTCAGCCAAGTCGAAGCGAATCGATCGGGCAAAGCGGTAACGCTAGCGGGCCTGCTCGATCGCGCTGAACCAACGAACGAAGCAACTCACGTCACGCTGCATTCGGACGACGGTTTCTCGGCCAGCCTGTTGATTACCGACGTGCGTGACCGCGGAATCGTTCTGTTCGAGCAGGCAGATGGAGAACCTCTCGACAGTCGGTTCGGAGGCCCGTTTCGCTTCCTGATCCCAAACGCCGCCGAGTGCAAGACCGCCGAACTCGACGCCTGCGCCAACGTCAAACACCTCGTTCGCATCGAACTGACCGTCGGCGTCGGACGCGACACTCGTCGCGACTAAGCCTGCCAGAATCAGCCTCCAGCAACCGGAACAATCTCGTGCGTCAGCGATTCCAGGCAGACCAGCTCCCCGCCGCCGTCGAGTTGCTGCGTGAGTGGCTCGCCGAATCGCAGTCAGTCGTTGCCTTCACCGGAGCCGGCATCAGCACGGAAAGCGGCATCCCGGACTTCCGATCTCCCGGCGGAGTCTGGTCGGAAAACCGGACAGTGTATTTCGACGAGTTTCTCTGCAGCGCTGACGCCCGGCACGAGTACTGGCGGCAGAAGTCGGAAGCTCACCGCGACTTTGCCGATGCGTCGCCTAATGTCACACACCGCCGGCTTGCCGAGTGGGAAACCGCTGGCCTGCTCCGCGGCGTGATCACCCAGAACATCGACGGCCTGCATCAGAACGCTGGCTCAAACAGCGTACTCGAACTTCACGGCACCGCTCGCTGGATCGCCTGCCTCGACTGCGACTGGCGCGAGTCTGCCGATCGTCTCGTTGCCGAGTTCCAGACGACTCAGTCAGTACCAGCCTGCCCGACATGCGGCGGCCTGCTGAAACACGCAACGGTTTCGTTCGGCCAGTCACTACCTGGCGACACGCTTCGTACCGCCGCTCAATGGGCGAATTCCTGCGACCTGTTCCTGGCCCTCGGTTCGTCTCTCGTCGTCGAACCCGCCGCCAGCCTGCCTCGAATGGCCCGCGAGAACGGAGCGAAGCTCGTCATCATCAACCGCGACCAGACACCGCTCGACGCCATCGCGAACCTGGTCATCAACGCGCCGCTGGGCTCAGTGTTCGAAGCACTTTCAGCTTCATAGATGAGTCGCACGGTATGCGATGGCTCCCCGTCTGAGGGTGCCGGATTTCAGCCGCATCCGGCTGCACGGACCAAACCCTTACTTCGCTCGATTGTTGTGCAACTCCTCCACGTCGCGCTGAACCCGAACATTGAAGTGCGAGAGTCTGCGGAGTGACACTGGGGACTCCTTCCTCAACCGAGCAGGCCGGTCACGTGCCAGAAGCAGATTCCACACAGCAGGCTCCCTCCGTTGCGACGCAGCAAATACATGCCGCGAGGTCGCCTGGTGAGCGGTTCTTCTGGCTCCTGGCATTTCTGATCGCCGCATTCCTGTTTACGCCTGGCATGAAATCGGCCATGCAGCCGCCGGAAGGGGCAATCTTCGACTTCTTCAAGGAGTGGGCTGCCGTACGAAACTGGCAGTCAGAAATGCCACTTTACACGCCGCAGCGGGCGGCCATTCGGAAGCACCTGGGGCTCGACCTGGCCAGTGAAGACGGCTTCTTCGACCCGTACAACACTCATCCGCCGACCGCCAATCTCTTTGCTGTTCCGTTTGGTGGAATGTCCTACCGAAACGCCCACCTTGCCTGGAACCTGACGTCGCTGATTCTGCTGGGCGTTTCACTAGTCTGGATCGCCCGCGAACTGCACGTGCCCCTCGACGGGACCGTCCTGCTGGCAGCAGCGACTCTGCTGCTGGCCAGCGATCCGCTCAAACAAAGTCTCATCCAGGGCCAACCGAATCTGTTGATGGGATTTCTGATCGTGGCTGCCTGGCGAGCTGATCGGCGTGGACATTCCTGGCTGTCAGGAGCGTGCCTGGCGACTGCGGCGACGATCAAACTCTACCCGGCATACCTCTTTCTGTACGCACTGGCTCGACGCGATTGGAAAGCGATTGTCGGCGGAGCGGTCGCCGGGCTCTCAATCACAGCAGTGACGGTGGGCGTGTTCGGCGTCGACGCGTACCGTGACTATGCACAGACCGTGCTGCCTGAACTCCGGAACGTGACGAACAACTGGGGCAACTCGTCGCTGCTGGCTTTCTGGGAACGTCTGCTCGGTGCCCCCGTCAAGACCGTCAGACCGGCAGTCACGTCTCCACACGCCCTGAAAGCGTGCCTTTGGATGTCGTGGCTGGCAGTGACTACTTTTGCCGGCTGGCGATCGCTGCGGGCGGAATCACGGTCCGACAAAGACGCTGCTTTTGCCGTCGTTGTCCTGGCCATGCTGCTGATGTCGCCGACAACCTGGCACCACTATTTCGTGCTCGCAGCGATTCCTGTCTGTGTCGCCCTGAAACTGTCGCATCGGGCAGGCTGGCAGCATTCGGCGACCTGGCTCTCCATCATCGCACTCACCCTGACACCGCGTCTGATCTGGACTCTGCTGATCCGCCAGGATTCGCTGAGCGGACAAACGAATGGCTTCTGGGAACGCGCCGGATCGGTTGCCGTGCCGTGGCAATCCCTGACAGCGTTGTCCTATCAGATGTATGCTCTGCTCCTTTTGATGGCCGTGCTGTGGCGATATTCCCGCCAGAATCTGCCGGCCAGTCCTCAACCGAGCGGAGAAACTGGCAGTGAGTAGCGAGACCTGGCGTGTGCGAGTCACCAAGGACCATCTGGTCTTCAGCGCCGCGCACTTCATCACGTTCAACGGCAACATCTGCGAACGGCTGCACGGACACAACTGGCGAGTCGCCGTCGAACTCACCGGGCCGCTAGACGAAAACCGTTACGTGTTCGACTTCATCGCCCTGCGTGACGCTCTCCAGGCCATCGTCCTGGAACTCGACCATCGAGTCCTGCTGCCGACCGAACACCCTGCGATTCGCGTCACCGCAACCGAACGCGAAGTAGAAGCGACCTTCGAGGACCGCCGCTGGATTTTCCCGCGCGAAGACTGCGTCCTGCTGCCGGTCGCGAATACGACGGCTGAACTCATCGCCCGCTGGATCGGCCAGCGTCTGCAGCCCACCGTCGAACAGCAACAGGGCGGAGCCGACGTCTCACTGATCCAGATCGAAGTCGAAGAAAACTTCGGCCAGTGGGCCATCTGCCAGATCTCGCTCAAGTAGCCTCATTGGCCGCAGCGTCCCGGACGACACATCGCACGCGGACTCCATTGGCCTGCCCCCTGAAGACAGATCCGGTCCGACGTGCGCGTCGATCGTCGATTCCTCCAGGAAACCACTGCCGGCCTCAGTATGTCGTCTCACCAGCAGCCTGCGTCAGCTTTGAAGCGTTCGAGCTTTGCCTGCAGGTCAACGCCTGGCTCGCGGCGGTCCGGGGCGAAACCGGGCCAGTCGGGAAACAGTGCTCGCCCGGCGTTCCAGAAGTCGAGGAACCGTTCGTCGGGCTGCTCTTGGATCAGGCTGGTCCGATAACGAAAAACCGGTCGCAAGCACCAAAGCTTCCGAAGCGGGATCGTCGTGAGGTCGGGCAACTCGTCAGACCAGATCAGCGCATCAGACATCACGTCGTACGAGAGCCCGGCATCAGCGTCCATCGAACGCTGATTCAGCAGCGGAGCGATACCCGTCAGTTCGTCAATCAGCGACATTGAGAAACTCTGCAAGCCAGAGGGCTGACTGTAGCGTCATGCACTTCGCAGTCTCGACAGCAACTGATGCCTTTCAAATTGCCGCCTGCAGGCCGAGGCATCCTGTCGCGGTACTGCCCTTGGCGTCCCACTCGCCAGCAGGCATCGCTTCACGCGGGGACAGTAAACACATCCTTCTTCAGCTCAAGAATGTCCTCGCCCTCCTTCTGGTTTCCGTCTGCGTCTTCCAGCACGAGGACAATCTGGAAGCGAAGACTGTCGTGTACGGAACTCTTCAGGTCTGGGACTGCCTTAAAGTGTGCCCACCAGATGTGATCCTTGTTGCCCGCCGGACCTTGTTGGCGCCACGGGAAGTCATCGGCAACCTGCAGAGAATGGTTCGCCCGCTCGCCAGTCTGCGACCGAGACTCAACCGCCATCCGAATATTCGCTGGATTGATGACGAATGACGGAGAGGGTTTCACCACAACTCTGACCGTGAAGTCTGACTCCCCGCCAATCGCCGACATCACACCGACATGGACTGACAGAAACTCTGATTCCACCTGTGAAAACTGTTTTCCAAGCCGGGACACGGTGACCGGAACGGATTCGCCGTCAACCTTCGCCTCGGCGCCATCATCGTCGCTCACATAGACGAATTGGTCACTGTTCATAGTTCCGCATCCGGAGAGTATCACCGAGAACGCGAACACGATAAGCGAACCTGCCTGAAGCACGCGGCGCTGAAATCTCGACGGTCGCATCATGTATGGCTACCGGCCACTACCCTGAACGCACGAAAGGAGTCCTGCCGCTTTCCCCGTCCCCTTACTTTCCGGCCGCCCCGCTCTTCTGGTCAAGTGACGGGGGCACCCCGCGGATTGCTGCAACCAGAAGCGTCAGCCAGGCTTGCTCCTTTTTCTGCCTCGTTTCAGTCGTTGTCGCCGCGTACCTTGCCGCGGGCATCGAAGAAACGAAACAGCCTCTCGCCAGTCATCGCACATGCGGGAACTGCCACAGCCACGAGAATGATCGAAAGGAGCATCGAAG
>JAPOLP010000447.1 GCA_029977045.1 Planctomycetota bacterium | reverse complement strand
ACGCATGGTCACGTGGAAGTTGTTTGTGCCGGTGACGTGCTTTGTGGCGGGCAGGGCTTTGACGACGCTGACGAAGGGCTCGTCGGCGTAGAACTCGCGGAGCACGGCCAGAGCGTCGGCCTCGGACAGGCCGCCGAGCGGTTTCGCGTAGATCGTCGCCAGAATGCCGCGGTCCATCGGCGTCAGGTGCGGCGTGAAGACGACGTCGACCTGCTTGCCGCTGACGTCGGTCAGCACCTGCTCGATCTCTGGCTGATGCCGATGCCCGCCGACTCCGTACGCCGAGATCGACTCGTTGCACTCGGCATACAGGACGCCGAGTTTCGGGCTGCGGCCGGCTCCTGAGACGCCACTTTTGGCGTCAATGATGATTCCCGTTGGTTCAATCAGGCCCGCCTTGAGGAACGGAGCGAGGGCGAGGATCGACGTGCTGGTGTAGCAGCCAGGGTTGGCGATCAGATCCTGATCGGCGATCCGATCGCGGTAGAGTTCCGGCAGGCCGTAAACCGTCTTTCCGAGCCGGTCAGGATCAGGGTGCTTAACCTTGTACCAGTGCTCGTAAGTGGCGAGATCATTCAACCGGTAATCGGCACTCAGATCGACGACGCGGACGCCGCCGTCGAGCAGCTCAGAAATCACCGCCGCACTCGCCGCGTGAGGCAGGCAGCAGAACACGAAGTCGGCTCGCTCGGCAATCTGCTGCGGCGTCAGGTCCTCGCACGCGAGATCAAGCTGCCCGGTCAGCGCCGGATGAATCGAGCTGATTGGCGGAGCGCCGTCCTGCCGCGTCGTCGCGGCGGTGATCTGCACTTCCGGATTCCGCAGCAGAATCCGGATCAGTTCAAACGCGGTGTAACCAGTAGCTCCCAGAACGGCGACGCGAGGCATGGTGAAGTCCTGAATTGAAGCGACGGAATGCAAAGAGTGAGTTGAAACAGCGTTCTATTTCAGACAGACGTGACGAAGGTAACGAAGGGGATTCTGAACTTTGTTTCCTTCTCAACTTCTGTTTCAAGTCTCAACTGGTTCAAAGCTGGCCAACGAGAATCTTTGGCAGTTGTTCGGAGAACTGGCTGCGGGGGAGTACGTGGTTGATGCCGGCTTGCCGGGCGGATCGGAGCTGGTCGACTTTGACGTGCGGGCCGAAGGCGAAGGTTTCTGGTCGAGAGGTCTCGGGCAGCAGGCTGACGATCGCAGCGACATCGAGGCCGGGGAATTCGAGATCGATGATCACTCGGCGAACTGTGCCGGTCGCGAGCAGTTCGGACAACTGATCGACCGAGGCGACGACTCGGCAGGGCACTGCCTGCTGACTCGCCGTGCCTTCGATCGAGGATGAAAAAAAGAGGTCGCTGCACAGGACAACGACCTCTGGTTCGACGGGTTGGTTCATGAGTCCGCTTCAGAAGCTGGCCGGGCTGGGTTCCTCGGCGGGGTACGTTTTCATGTGCTCGATCTGGTTGTTCTCGTCGAGGAACAGGACGTTCGCTCCGGAGAACCGCTCTTCGCGGCGGAACGTCCACAGCAGCATTTCGTCGCCGATCTCACCCAGACGAGCGGCAGCGCCGTTGAGGCAGAACTCGCCTTCCACCCCGGGGATCGCGTACGTGTCAAAACGCAGGCCGGTCGCCTTGTTGACGATATAAACGCGTTCGTACGGCTGAATATCCGCCGCCCGCATCAGGCTGACCGGAATCGCCGCCGATCCCTCGTAATCAAGGCTCTTATCTGTGACTCGCAAGCCGTGAAGCTTGCAGCCGACAAACTCTCTCATTGCTCTTTTCCGCGTTAGTCCGGGCCGATGCGAACAGAATTGCGTGGGTTCTGAAGCCTCAGCTTCACTCAGAAAACCGCGACACGCATCCCTTGCCCTGCAGGACAGGCGGGATGATATCACGGTTCAGACAGGGAGTCGCCTCTCTGATTGAGGTGACTTGTTTGACCCGAAGCCGAAGGCGACGGCGTTTCCAGACGGTGAGACAACACCATCGCCTCCGGCTTCGGGTCAAACGAGACGAGCCAGTCGTTACGCACCCGGCATCGATCGGTGGAAATGGACGTGTTGCCACTTGCCGTCACACTTCTGCCAGACGCGGGTTTCCTCGGCGACGCCCGTTGGGACGGAACCGTCTGCCTGAACTCGCTGCGTCAGACGGGTGTAGGTGACGACTGCCGCGTCGTCGCCCAGCATCCGGACTTTCGGCGAGGAGATCGTCGACTGAGCCGCTCGACCGCTCGCTTCCAGCTCAAAATAGAACTTGTGGAACGGCAGTCCCTCGATCAGGTGCCCACGACCTTCGGGCTCGAACGCCGACAGCGTCGGGTGGCACAGGGCGGCATAGGCGTCCCAGTCCTGAGCGTGAATGGAGTCCAGCACCTGCTGGCAAAGGGAGACGAGCTGGTTTTCGGTTTCCTGGCTCACGATGAGTTCCTGATCGAGAAGCGGTAGTGGTAGCGGAACGGCGCAAGCCGTCCGGCGTTCGCAGAACAAGGGTGATTCGACCGGACGGCTTACACCGTTCCGCAGTCTTGCTTGCCGATGCTCAGGCGATCGGCAGGGGCATCAGCAGTTCGGGGCCGGTCGGGATCGTTGGCTTCGGCGTGTCGTCTTCCGGGGCGAGGACGGTGTCGACCAGGAAGTAGAGCAGGCTGCGGAGCCGTTCGTTGCTGACGTCGTCGGCCAGGCCTTCCGCTCGGGCTCGCGACTTTTCGACGAGAGCTTCGGCTTTGTCGAACACGCCAGTCGCTTCGTAAATGCGGCCGAGTGTCTCGACGCGATCGGCTCCGTCGGCGTCCGGCGAGATGACTCGCTGCAATTCGGCTTTCTGCTCGTCGTCTGCCGCTTCGATCGCGAGAGCGAGCAGCAGTGTCGGGCGGAGAGCTTCGGCGTCCTGGCCGGCGACCAGCTTGTTGTTGCTGTCGCCTTTCCAGTCCTTCAGGTCGTTGAGAATCTGGAAGCCGACGCCCAAGTGCCGGCAAAACAGCGGGACGAGTTCCTCGTACTCGTCCATCGGGCCGGCCATTCGCAGGCCGGAGTAAAGAGCGGCCTCGAACGCTGGCGACGTCTTGAGCGCGTAAATCTGCAGGGCGTCGAGCGGTGTCAGTTCGAGCGTCGGACGCCGCTCCCAGGCCATTTCGGCGCCCTGGCCATCGCAGAGCTTCAGGTGAGCCTGGCTCATTCGGTCGAGCACGTCGCAGGCGACCTCGGCACCGAAGTCCTTGCGGCACGACGTCAGCAGCTTGTACCCGAGCCCGATCAGGTGGTCGCCGACGTTGATCGCCGTGCTGATATCGAACTCGCGATGCACCGTCTGGCGACCGTAGCGGAACTGGTCATCGTCTTCGATGTCGTCATGCACCAGCGACGCCTTGTGGAACGCTTCGATTGACATCGCGACGCGGCTGACCGAGTCCGGAATCGGCAGGCGATCCAGCTTGTCGAAGCTCAGCTTCTGCAGCGAGCCGCCGGTGATCGCGTCGTAAGCCGCCAGCGTGATGAACGGTCGAAACCGCTTTCCGCCATTCTGCAGCCAGTCGTAGGAAATCTGCTCGGTGAACGCGATCGGCGATTCGGCCCTGGCGGGGTCCTTCGTGCGGACGCGCGGCAGCAGTTCCTCGAAGTTCTTCTCGAACAGAAAGTTGGACGCGCGAATCAGCGGCAGGTAGCTGGGCGTTTCCGGTTCCGGCATTGGTTCGTACTTATCGATCACTTCCCAGATCCAGCTTTGATCGAGCGTTGTGTTTTTGCAGTCGCCCGAGTGCAGCGGCACGGCGTAACTCGGCACGCCCGCGATCAGCACCTTGTCGATCGCCTTTTCGAGCACGTTGAGACACGCGACGCCCAGAATCCCGTCGACGTACCCGCTGACGATGATCTTCAGGACGATCGGCGAGCCTTCCGCGACCAGCACCTTGTAGCCGAGTTTCTCCGCCTTGACCTTGTAGTCGGCGATCGAGCAGGCACCGCAGGTTTCGCAGTCGAGCCCGAATTCGTCGTAATCGGCCGGGCAGCCTTCCGCGTGCTTCAGGCAGTGAGGCAGCAGCAGCAGACGCTTCTCGAACGGGATCGCCAGGAACTGCCGCTTCCAGAAGAAGTTGCCGATCAGGACGGCGGTGAACCCGACGAACTTCTCCGGCAGGTTCATCGACTTCAGCAGGTCGCGCGACCAGTCTTCGAGTTCGGCCTTGCTGAAGTTGCGGCTGCGGTCGAGCGTCTCGGCGAACTTCTCGGCGGCTGCCTTGACGGCTTCCCGCTGCTCGAGCGTTTCCGGAACGAACTTCAGGTGCGTCGTGCTCTGTCGGCGGCGGCGGCGCTTGACCGGGGCATCGTCGTCCGACAGCGTCGAGATCCGGCCCGATGCGACGCTGGCAGGCTCCGCAACGTATGAGTCGGCAGGTGCGATCGTCACGTGGCGTTCCTGTTGGTGGGTCTGGAGCGGTTACGGGGCACATCCGTGTCGCCGGCGAGGTCTCCGGCATCCCGTAAAGGCAGGCTGTTATGAAGTTTCGGTCGGTTCGGACCGGCGTCGAAATGAGTCACGCCGGACGATTCCGCTGGTGGGTGGCATCCTGTTGCCGGCCCGGCGGTCGCAGGCCAGCGGGCTGACACTACGGTTCCGTCGGGGGATCCGCAATTTCGAGGGCTCGACGCAGGGCCGAAACCGCGAAAATCAGCGGATACAGCGATTCAAAATACCACAATCGAGCGAAATAGAAACCGATCGGCGACGGCTCGCACACCGAACCGTCCTCAACCCGCTCGATTAACCAGCGAATCCCGCCGAACGCGTTTTCCCGGAAGGCCGGATAGTCGAGCAGGACCTCGGCAGCGAGGGCCGTTTCCTCGACGCTCGGGGCGATCCCAGCGTCCCCGCCCCAGCCGCGAGCGAGGGGAGCAGGAGAGCAGGAGAGAGGTGAGGAGTCGCTGGCTGACGAGGCTGCTTCAGGGTGCCACTGCCGGCTTGTCCGGCAGTGCTCGGTTTCAGGCTCGGGCTCACTCTCACTGCTGGGCAAGCCTGCAGTGCCACCCCTCCGTAGGGTGGGTCGAGCTCGGCGAGGCCCACCATCACCGCTGTCGGCTTCTTCACTCTCCCTCTGGGAGGGTCGCGATGAACGAGCGGGGATGGCCTGCACCGACGCCAGCCACGCCGCCGCCCGCTGAGCCTCGGGAGCGTCCATCAGCCCGAGATCCCGATACGCCATCAGCACGCGAGACGTCCCGTAAACCGGATTCCCATCATCGTGCCCGTACTGATTCCCAAACCACAACGGCAGCCAGGAACCATCGGGACGTTGGGCTTTTGCCAGAAACCGGAGTCCGAAGCGGATCGAGCGCTGACTTGGATGTTCCCAAAGAAAAATATGTTCGATCCAATCCCTCCAACCACGAAAGCGATGCACAAGAGATTGTGCGGAGATCCCGAATCGGTACACCTCTTGACTGGCGATT
>JAPOLP010001197.1 GCA_029977045.1 Planctomycetota bacterium | reverse complement strand
GCTGCAGGCAGACATCCTGCGAAACCTCTGCCCCGACGGCCAGGGACTGACGGTCGTTGGCGACGACGCCCAGTCGATTTACGCGTTCCGAGCAGCGACGGTGCGGAACATCCTCGACTTCCCGGAGCAGTATCCGGGTACGACGATCGTGCTGCTCGAAGAGAACTACCGCAGCACGCAACCCGTTCTCGAAGCAGCAAACCGGGTGATCGCGGAAGCAACTGAGCGGCATCGCAAGGAGTTGTGGACGGCTCGCGAAGGCGGAGTGCGGCCGCAGGTCGTCGCCTGTATGGACGAGAGCGAGCAGTCGGATTTCGTCGTCCGCGAAGTGCTGGCTCACCGCGAGAAAGGCGTCCCGCTGAAGCGACAGGCGGTGCTGTTTCGAGCCTCACATCACAGCATCCAGCTCGAACTGCTGCTCGCCGAGCAGAACATTCCGTTCAACAAGTACGGCGGGCTGAAGTTTGCCGAAGCGGCACACATCAAGGACCTGCTCGGCTTTCTGCGGCTGGGTGAGAATCCGTACGACATGGTCTCGGCCATGCGCATTCTGATGCTGCTGCCGGGGATCGGTCGCAAACGGGCACTCGACCTGACCGACCAGTTGCACTCAGCGAACGGCAGCTTCGAGGCGTGGAAGTCGGCGAGCATCCCGAAGGCGACTCGCGAACTGTGGCCCGGCTTCGTGAAGCTGCTCGACCACCTGGCGACGGTGAAGGCCGGACCTCGCAGCGGGACAACGGTGCCGGTCGAGATCGACGCCGTGCGGAAGTTTTACGGGCCGATTGTCGAGCAGACGTACCCGAACGCTCGCGAGCGAAACAACGATCTCGAACAGCTCGTTCACATCTCGGCAAAGTATCCGAACCGGGCCGAGTTTCTGACCGCGATCACGCTCGACCCGCCCGCGTCAACGCAGGACCTCGCTGGCGACCCGTCGCTCGACGAGGACTTCCTCATTTTGAGCACGATCCATTCGGCGAAGGGGCTCGAATGGGATTCCGTGTTCGTGCTGCACGCGTCGGATGGAAACATCCCGTCGGACATGTCGACGAAAGACGAGTCGCAGATCGAGGAAGAACGTCGGCTGTTTTACGTCGCTCTATCCCGGGCGAAGGATCATCTCTACGTGTGCCATCCGCAGCGTTACTACCGCGCCGAGCGGCCTCGCTTCAGCGACGCACACAGCTACTCGCAGCTCACTCGGTTCCTGACACCGAACGCGAGAGCCGCCTTTGACTGGCGCCTGCCGGACAGCGACGACGTTGTGACTCCGCACGAAGCCGACTCTCAGCCGACGCCGCACTTCTCACCGGGACTGAGTGCCCGCGACCAGACGCGGGCAATGTGGGACTGAGGATTTCCTCAGCTGGTGTTTAGACGCTCGCAGTGAGAGAACTCGCGTTGTCGTGATTTCGCAAAGCCGCGATTCTTGTCTGTTCAGGCTCATTCTGATTTTGATCACGGAGTGATCGCAG
>JAPOLP010000352.1 GCA_029977045.1 Planctomycetota bacterium | reverse complement strand
CTCGTCCAGAAAGTCGGACAGCCACACGACAGCCTGGACGTCGCTTTGCTGAACGCGGACGTTCGTGACTTCATCGAGAGTTACTACGGCATCGAACTCGGGCAGCTGAATCTCGGCAACATGCTCAACGACTTCGTGCGGATTCTCACGACGCACGGCATGTCGTGCCCCGGCGATCTGATGCTGCTGATCCGGGCTCTGGTGACGCTCGACGGCGTCGGCCGCAGCCTCGATCCCGACTTCAACCTGGCAGCGATCCTGCGCCCGTTCGTCGAAACCGCCGTCCGCCGCCGCTACGACCCGCGACGGATTACGTCTGCGCTGTTCAACGAACTGCGAACCCTGGCCGGTGTCGCCGTCGAACTGCCCGTCTCGCTCGAACGGACCATCAGCAAACTGAGCCAGAACGAACTGCGAATTCAGCTCGAACACCGCCGCCTCGACCAGTTGATCAACGAACTGGATCGCTCGGGCAACCGAATCGTTATCGGCCTGATCCTCTCGGCATTGATCGTCGCGTCCGCCCTGCTCTTCCGAGCCGGCAGCGGTCCGGAATGGATCAGCATTTCCGTCTTCGTGATCTCAGCCTTCCTCGGAATCTGGCTGATCTACGGTGTCTTCCGCAGCGGGCGTCTGTGACGTGCCCAGCGTCTGTTCTGACTGCGTGAGCCGCTTAACGAGCATGGTGGCGTAGGAGCCTCGGGGCAGGTCGAAGTTCAGGATGAGCTTGCGGCGCCCTGAGTGCAGTTCGTCATCGTCGATCGACGCGGACAATCCCGCGATGTCGATCAGTGCCGGACGGACGCCTTTGGAGAAGAAGCTGTCCTTCGGGTATTTGAAGCGGAGTTGCCGGCGTTCGAGGCCCTCGTCGGCCAGGACGGCGTCGAGCAGTGCGAGTGCGGCTTCGTCGTCGGTTCGCGTCTTCGCGGACGGAAACGGCAGCTCGATGTTTCGCATCGACGCGGCTTCGTCGTCGGTCAGCGACGTCGGCAGAACGACGGTGCCGGCTCGCAGTTCGAGTTCCCGCAGACACAGCGCGTCGATGGTTTAACGCAGCAGGCGGTCGAGCATCCGGTTCCAGACGGCGCTTTGCCATGCGGAGAGGTACAGACCGCGCAGGTCAATGCTCAGACAGCAGAACGCGCCGCGGAAGTCGATTGGTTTTCCGGCGGCTTCCTTATCCGCCAGAAACGTGACCACGCTGCGGCGATGTGACTTATCGAGTGCCTGCTTGCACTCGCCCCACCGGCCCCAGTGCTCGCGCAGGATCTCTTTCTGCTGCTTCTCGGCGGCCCGGTCGAACGGATGCGGATCAGCCAGCGCCAGCCATAACGCGCGTTCCCAGTCGCCGAGGCACCAGGCTTTCGCGACCCACTCGCCCGAGTCGCACAGCGATCCGAACCGCTGGTCGTCGTAGTAGTTCGCGAGCCCGGACCGCTTCACTTCTCCCGCCGCAACGACGGCAGCGTCAACTTCGTCGTCGGTCATGTCCCGCAGAACGAGTTCAAACCGGTTGCCGTCGAGATCCGCCGTTGTGAACGCTCGATCGACGTGCCCGAGAAACTCCAGGTCGAACTGCGACTGCTGCAGCGAAGTCCGCGGGCCGTCCTGGATCGTCAGGTACTGCACAGTGATCGCGTGCTTGTCTTTCAGGCCGCCGTAACTGATCCGCCAGCGGGGAATCTTCCACTGCTCGACGATCTGAGAAATGACCTCGACCGTCCCGATCGACTGTTTCGTCAGCCGGTAAAACGCAAACGCTCCCCGTGACGGAGTGACAGTCGTCAGCTCCTCAACGCGAAAGTCTTCGGGGCGGCACTTCAATTTCAAATGACTATTCCAGTAGCTGATGTCAGAAGACGTGACGGATGTGAAACGTAGCGGTGACGTTTGTTGAAAGTCGTTGATCGCTCCGCGATCGAAACACAAGAACGCTACGATCGCGGAGCGATCAGCGACTTTCACACCTTCGTCTCAATCCATCGCCCCCGATGAAAGTACGTGGCCATTGCGACGGCTCGCAGCGTGACGTCGATGCACATGCCGAGCCACGCGCCCCAAAGTCCGAGCTGGCATTCGTGGGCGAGCAGCCAGGCGAGTGGCAGGCGGACGAGGTAGATACCGGCGAAGTTGATTGCCATCGGAAAGAACGTTGCTCCGGCGCCGCGTACTCCGACCGCGTAAACAATCGCGACGGCCAGCGGCAGCTCGAAGAACGCCAAAAGACGCATCGCCGGGGCTCCGACTTCGCGAACGGTCGGGTCCTCGTGCATCAGTTCGTAGATTCGGTCGGCTCCGAAATAGAACAGCAGCGAGATGCCCAGGGCAAGCAGACTCGCCTGCAGCACGGCTTCGCGGCCTCCCGAGCGGGCCCGCAGCGGCAGGCCGGCTCCGAGTGACTGGCCGATCAGCGTTGCCGCCGCCGTCCCCCACGCCCAGGCGGGCATATAGTTCATCGCCTCGACCTGCACGCCGACGATGTGCGCTGCGTACGTCGCGGAACTTTCCGAACCAACGTCGAGGTTCCAGATCATCCACAGAAACACGAAGTGACCGATCCACATCAAGAGGCTGTCCGTCGCGGCCGGCGTTCCAACTTTCAGAATGCGGCGGACGGTTTCGCTGTCGCGGAAGGCGGCGATCCGAACGCTCGGTCGAAGCTCGGTCATCCCGCACAACAGAACCCAGACCATCGCGGCACAGCCGACGCCGCGCGCGGCCACCGTCCCGTAAGCGATGCCGTCCATGCCGAGCGCCGGCAGCGGGCCGACGCCGAACACCAGGCCGCTCGAAAAGAACACGTTCAGCACGCTGACCATGCCGAGAATCCACATCGGCGACCGCATGTTGCCGGCGCCGCGCAGAGCAGACGCTCCAACCAGCGTGATGCACGAAAACAAATGGCCGACTGCAGACAGACGCAGATACCGCACGGTCAGAGAGTAGCTCTCGCCGGTCATGCCCAGCAGGCCGCCGAAGATGGGCGC
Organism: Planctomycetota bacterium; assembly: GCA_029977045.1. Classification (GTDB taxonomy): domain Bacteria; phylum Planctomycetota; class Planctomycetia; order Planctomycetales; family Planctomycetaceae; genus JAPOLP01. The sequence continues at coordinate 3,364 of JAPOLP010000352.1, read as the reverse complement.
GACGATCAGCATCAGAATGACAGCGATCGTGCCGAAGACGATCGACAGCGACAGCGCGGTACTCGCGGCCCGGCTGGCTTCGTCGCGTTCGTTACTGCCCCAGTGCCGCGCAACCAGAGCCGTCGTGCCGATGCCAATCATCGAATACAGCAGTTCGGCCAGCCAGTTGACGTACGCGGCAGTGCCGATCGCCGACGTCGCCTCGGCGCTCAGCCGACCGGACAGGTACGTGTCGACAAAGCTGACCAGAAAGTTGAGGAACTGCTCGGCCAGCACCGGCAGCGCGAGAAACAGAACCGCGGATCGGAGATCGCCGCTCAGAATGCGCGACGACGGATCCGCCGGACCGGTGACCGGCGGCGAGTCCTCCAGCAGAAACCGGCCGACTTCGCCCGCCGGAGTGATCCGCGGGTCGCCGTCGGAAGTCGAGTCGGTGTCAGTCATTCGGCTGCAGAAATCCCATCTGGCTCAACTGGTAGCGGACAAGTCCCGCGACTTCGTTGTTGAGCTGTTCGTCCCTGGAAACGGTCAGAGGCAGCGTGAAGTCTGACGAGCGGACGAGGACTCCATCCAGTGTGGTCGTCGTTGTCTTTCCAAAACTCGAGCTGCTGCTTGTTCCGAGTGATCCGGTGCCGACCTTCCGAATCAGGCTGCACGCCATCGCCTTCTTCTTTCGCAACGGCCCGACACCAATGCTGGCCGTCAGGTTACTGTCGGTGATCTTCACGTGAACTCGGCCCCGATGCAGAGAAATCAGCATCCCGAGCGGCGCGAGCCCCGCGAACAGGAACAGCGAGAGAAAGGCGAGAATGAACCAGCGTTCGCCGCCGAGGTTCGCGTCGGTCAGGATGTCGATCAGAAAAGAACCGATCGCGCCGTACCACACCGAGCAGAAGATGAGGAGAAAGACGGTGGCGAACAGCCTGAAGATTCCAGGCAGTCGAATCCGGTAGCTGAACTGCAGACAGTCGGGCTCTTCGCGTTCGATTGAAATCTGCGAGTCTGGTGGCAACTCGTACGGTGCTATTGCGGCAGGTTCGCCGGTAATCCGGCCTGTCCCGTCTTCGTCCCAGCCGGTGTTCAGGTCGAGATTCGAGCGTTGAACAGCCAGTTGTTCGAGGTCGCCCTCGGTGAAGACTTTGCCGCAGTCCGAGCAGATGCGTTTCTTCTCGCCAGTCAGCAACTCACCGCCGCATTCGTCGCAGATTGTCGGCCAGCCGTCGTCTGACAGGCCGGCTGATGACGACTCGCCGTAGCCCAGGAACCGATTGATCGACTTTGCGATCCACTGCTTCTCTTCGCGAGACAGCGCCGTCGCGAACTTCTCCTCACCGTCAGCCGTGTTGATTTTGACAGTGTAAACCGGAACGTCGTTTGAACTGTACGACACGACGAGTTCCGCACGCGAATCTTCGGTCAGATCGCAGCGTTTGAGTTTCTTCCGGCCGAGCAGAGTTCGCTGGATTGTCAGGCGGCCAGGTTCGACGGCAACGAGCACCTCCATAAACCGCATCCGCACCCAGGCATACAACATCCCGAAGCCGACGGCGTAAAAGACGCCGAAGAAGAGCAGCATGAAAATCAGTGGCGGAGCGTTACCGCCTTCCCAGTCCGCATCGTCGACGGTCAGGAAGACGAGACTGATCGGCGTGGTAATCGCCAGCCAGAGCACCGCGAAACAGCCGATCCCGCGAGCCTTCTTGCCGCCGGGCGGTACGGAAATTACCAGCCGCGAGTCGCTCTGATCGACGATCTGAAGTTTTCCGCCGGGCGGATCGGAATACTGCTGCATCGACTCAGCGTCCTGTGCTTTCAGAAATCTGCGAATTGGGGTGGTCGGGGCTGGAACGAGGCACGAGTGAAGCCTCGGTCTGATTGCTGACTATTCAGGCTCCGCAGCTTTCTTCGCAGGCTCAGTCCAGCCCCAGCCACCCGCCAACATCCGCTCGACCTTTGCTGGAAGTCTTCCAACTTTTGACGACTCCTGTCTCAGCAATCAACCCGGTTGCTGTTACTGATCGAGACCGTATTTGCTGACCTTCTTCCACATTGTGACGCGGCTGATGCCAAGCAGTCGGGCGGCGGCGGCTTTGTTGCCCTCGGTTTCCCGCAAAGCGTCGATAACGCGCTGACGATCCGCTACCTGCTTTCGCGTGAGTTTTGCCAGATCGAGCTGCTGAGGCTTCGTTGACGACGAGGCCGGCGTCGCAGCTTTCAGGTCCGGCGGCGCGAACCTCGGTAATGCTGCCGCCGGAGTCGGCTCGACTGTCGCTGGCGGACGCGGAACAGGAGTGCGAATCTCGCTCGGCAGGTCGAACAGCGTGATCGTCTCACCGGTCACCGTGACGAACGCGTGCTCGATCGCGTTTCGCAGTTCGCGGACGTTGCCCGGCCAGTCGTAGTCCATCAGCCGTTGCAGCGCATCGCGAGCGATCCCGCTGACTGGTCGGCGATGCAGCTTCGAGAGTTCCTCGACGAATCGCTCCGCCAGCAGCGCGATGTCCTCGCGGCGCTCTCGCAACGCTGGCAGATGAATCTCGAACACGTGGATGCGGTAGTAAAAATCTTCGCGAAACTCGCCGGACCGGATCAGCTCCATGAGATCACGATTCGTCGCCGTGACCAGCCGGACGTTGACCTTCGTGGCTTTGTCGTCGCCGACGCGGCGAATCTCACGCTCCTGCAGCACGCGCAACAGCTTGAGCTGCAGCAGCGGCGAGACGTCGCCGATCTCGTCGAGAAACAGCGTGCCGCCTTCTGCCGCCTGAAAGACGCCGATCTTGTCGCGAACCGCCCCAGTGAACGCGCCTTTGACGTGACCAAAGAGTTCGCTTTCCAGCAGCGTTTCCGGAATGGCCGAGCAGTTAACCGCGATGAACGGTTTCTCGCGGCGGTCGCTGACCGAGTGGATCGCTCCGGCAGCGAGTTCCTTACCGGTACCGGATTCTCCGCTGATAAACACCGTGACGTCGCTCTGTGCCGCGAGCCTCAGCCGTCGGAAGATTTCCTGCATCGGAGCGCTGCGACCGATCAGCCGCTCAAACGAGTCCCGCCGTTTGGCCTGCTCTTCCAGCAGCGTGATCTTCTCATTGGCAGCGATGAAATCCGTCAGATCGGTGAAGCAGCCAACGGCTCCGGCTATCTGTCCCGCGTCGTCGGTGACCAGTCGGACGTTGCCGTGAATATGCAGCTCGCGGCCGTCCTTCGAGAGCAGTTTGCACTCCTGACTGCAGACGCCGGTCATCTGACACTCGTTCGGGTTGTCGAGCATCTCCTTGAGCGTCGCGAAGCCCTTGCAGTTCTGGCCCTCCAGCACGGTACACGGCTGGCCGACGACTTCATCCCGCGCGTAACCAGTGATCCG